>NZ_JAUBPI010000055.1:0-42846 GCF_036700645.1 Microcoleus sp. S36b_A4
AGTCATAATAGATTATTTAATATGCTGCGTGATTACACAATCATTCTGCCTATTCAGGACGGCGATGTCTGAGGGGTGAAACCCCTCAGACATTCGCCAACAGTCTCTTAAAATAAAAAATATAATTTATGAACCGCAGATGACAAGGAATTGATGCTGATTCACGCAGATGCAGAGAAGAGATATATGAATAATAATTCCGATGCTAACAGATTTGGAACCAGGCTTGATCATGCGTATGCGATCGCATAGTCATTTTGCGGCATCCGGGTGACAGTTGCCTAAGTCCTGATGCAAAAAGATACCTATTTAATGGACTTTCATAGATTAGTTTCGCTCTTTTGTAGTTCTTGTTGGAGAGTATTTTTGACACGATCGTACTCACCCTCGATTTGAGCCAATAGGGTTGAGGCTTGATCTAGTTCACCAGAGGTACTGATGACTTCTAACCTGCGACAAAGCTGGGCGAGAGGAGCAGCGCTTAGATTCGCACTACTACCTTTGAGGGTATGAGCCACTCGCTTTAGGGTTTGAGTATCCCCTTGGGCGATCGCTAATTTCATAGCTTCTAGCAACTTTAGACCTTCCTCCAAGTAGCAGTTCGCCAGCAAGCTCAAAATCTGGGTTGAATCTTGATCGATGCTGCTACAGAAAGCTTGCAGTTCTGTAAGATTAACTGCTGGCACATCAATTTCTGGCTTGTTGCTATCTGGTTCCTCCTTTTGGGCCTGCTGCGGTTCCGGGTTGGGTGGACACTGACTCAGCGCTTGGTTGAGAGCCTCTAGTCGAATTGGTTTACTGATATAGTCATTCATGCCAGCATCAAGACAAACCTGGCGATCGCCCTGCATGGCATTTGCCGTCATGGCAATAATCCTGGGACGAGTATGAGCCGGCCACTCCTGGCAAATACGACGGCTGGCTTCTAGTCCATCCATCTCTGGCATTTGTACATCCATCAGCACCACATCATAAGGCTGGCGATTCAGGGCTTCCAAAACTTCTAATCCATTGGCAGCAATATCTGCCCGGTATCCCAAACGCTCTAACAGCAGCAGTGCCACCTTCTGATTCACCAGATGATCTTCTGCTAAAAGAATTCGCAGTGGGAGTCTCTGGGCCAGTTTCATATCATCCTGAACAGATATAGGAAGTTGTTGTTGAACTTTTTTCGGTTGAGCTTGTAGCACATGGATCAGTATTTGATAGAGCTGGGATTTTTTGATGGGTTTGCTTAAAAAAGCCGCAAAGTGGGTCGATAGCGCTGAAGAACTCGCTTCTGGGTAGCCCATTGAAGTCAGCAACACTAGGGGTAAAGGGTGGCACTTAGGATGCTGGTGGATGGCTGAGGCGAGTGTGAGACCGTCCATTTGTGGCATTTGCATATCTAAAATAGCCACATCAAAGGTTTCTCCACTCTCAAGCCAATTGAGCGCTTCCACAGCCGATTGGGCAGCCAGACTCTGCATCCCCCAAGTCTCTGCTTGCAACGTCAGAATCTTTCGGTTAGTGGGCTGGTCATCCACGATTAATAAACGCTTGCCAGATAGTTCTGGTACCATTTCCATCGGTTCCGCTAACTCAGTAGCCACAGAGGATGCCACAATCGTGAAGTAGAAGGTAGAACCCATTGTGACTCGATTAAGCTTAGCGGCTTGCCATTTTGGTGAAGGGGTTCCTCCGATGTGGCCTCGGCTTTCAACCCAGATCGTGCCGTTCATCGTTTCACTAAGTCGCTTACTAATCGCCAGACCTAAACCTGTCCCTCCATACTGCCGAGTCGTCGAAGCATCTACTTGACTAAAAGACTTAAACAGTCGATCGAGCCGGTTGGCTGGAATGCCAATGCCTGTGTCTTGAATGGCAAACTGGATTTCATACAAGCTTTCTGACAAGTTACCTGGCTCAGAAATTGTTTTGTCAGGATCAACTAGAGAGGCTTCCACGGAAATGGTAACTTCCCCAGTTTCGGTAAACTTAATCGCATTGTTGAGCAAGTTAACTAGAATCTGACGGAGACGGGTGACATCACCCAAAATCAACTTAGGAGTCTGAGGCTGGATGAGGTAGCCCAACTCAATATCCTTCTCATCTGCTTTAACTGCAAGTTGGTCGATCGCATTTTCTATGCAATCTCTCAAGCTCAAGGGATGCTTTTCTAACTCCAGCTTGCCCGACTCAATTTTGGAGAAGTCAAGGATGTCGTTGATGATACTCAGGAGGGTATCCCCACTATTGCGAATCGTCTCGATAAAGTCTCGCTGTTGAGCCTTGAGTTCTGTATCCAGCAGTAGTCCCGTCATGCCAATAACCGCATTCATGGGAGTGCGAATTTCATGGCTCATCATCGCCAGAAACTCACTTTTGGCTCGGTTCGCAGCTTCTGCTTCCCGTCTAGTTTGCTCCAGGGCACAGTTTTTCAGAGTTAATTCTTCTCGTTGTTGAGTTTCTTGCTCTAGTAACTTGGCTTGAGCTAGGGCAATTCCTACTTGAGCCGCGACGGATTCTAGCAACTCCACTTGATCGGTAGTCCAATGACGGTAACGATCGCACTGGTGCAAACAAATGGCACCATTCGGTTCTCCTTGGTAAGAGGTTCGCACTGCTAATGTCGATCTCAAATTCAGACGGGTACAAATTGAATGAGCACAGGTGACCAATGAATCGCAGTAGACATCCGGGGAGGCGATCGCTTCATCTTGAGCCATCAACCGTTTTGTATAAGCAGGACTCGCCGCCAGAAGGTTATGCTCGCCGCTAGGCCCAGAGCCCACTCCTAGATACTCTGCAACGACAGGAAACTGAGCCAGTGGATTGTCCTGGTATGTGCTAATTAAGCAGCGACTGACCCCAAAAGTTTGCCCAATCTGAATAGCAGCCGTTGCAAATATCTGCTGAGCATTAAGGCTTTGACGAATTTCTTGGGTAATTTGCTTCAGCAGTAGGGCCTTTTGCAACTGTCGTTGTAGTGCTTCTTCTGCCTGCTTGCGATCGCTAATATCCTTCATGAAGCAGTGATGCCCGACAAACACATTTTGCTCGTCATAAGCAGAAACCATCACCAATTGTTTATAGAAGCTAGAGCCATCTTTTCGCATTCCCCTAGCTTCCGCTTCGACTCTGCCGTCTCTCAACATTTGCTCATAAGCAGCCCCCATCTTCTCAACATCTTCAGGATGAAAGGTTTTTTGCCAGTCCATCCCTAGCAGTTCCTCGGGCTGATATCCGCAGATGGCAGCATAAGTCACATTGACAGAGATATAGCGTCCTTGAGGGTCAAGCCGAGAAATGCCTGCCACGGCATTTTCTAGAGCCGCACTCATTTGTTGCAGTTCTGCTTCGGCTCGTTTGCGATCGCTAATTTCAATTAGAATGCAACCCACTGCTATAGGCTGCTCTGCATCCTTGAAAATGGGAAAGTGAGAAACGAGCCAGTGGCGCTTGACACCCGTTTGACTGGATAGTGCTGTGCTCATTTCCAAGTTGATGGAAGGTTTTCCTGTCGTTAAAACCTGTTGTAACAGTGCATTTACAGTAGGAGCAAATTCCCCCAAAATATCATCGGTTGTCTTACTTAAGTGAGCCTCCACAGAGTGGCCATTAAATTCAGCTAGTGCCTCATTGATTTGTAAAAATCTCAACTGCCGATCGTGGATACACAGCCCCACCCCTGCTAGGGAAGCTCCTTTAAAAAAAGCATTCAATAATTGCTCTCTGGCTTGAATTTCCTGCTCTAAGTTTTTGCGCTCGGTAATATCGCTGTGAGAACCAGTCATACGGACAACTCGGCCCGCTTCATCCGAAAGCGCCTGCCCTCGAGTTAGAATCCACTTGTAGCTCCCATCCTTACAAAGAACTCGATGTTCCGTAGTATAAAAAGAAGTTTTTCCCTCAAAGTGATCTTGAATTACTTGCATGACGCAACCGAGATCCTCGGGATGCACCCGCTTGCTCCATTCGTCCAAGTGATGGGGAATTTCATGGTCTTCGTAGCCCAACATTTCTTTCCAGCGAGCGGAGAAGAATACTTCATTGGTGTTGACGTTCCAATCCCATACCCCATCATTACTACCACGTAGGGCGAGTTCCCACCGCTCTTCACTCGCTTGCAGAGCGACTTCTGCCTGATGCCGTTCAATTTCACTACCAATCCATTGAGCCATCAGCTTCAGTAATTCCACATGGGCAGATTTAAAGCTGTCTGCACGGGGAGATTTACTAGAAAAGCTGAGTGTACTGTAGACTTGGCCTGCAACTAAAACTCGTGTTCCAATATAAGCTTCCATGCCAAGGGCAAGATAGGCAGGATGGTAACGCCATTTTGAGGTGCCTATATGTTCGATGGTTAGGGGTTCATTTGTGTCTAAAGCTTCACAGCACAAAGTTTGCTTAATATCAAAGACATCACCTGGTTTCAGGACTCGATCGGGCGATCGCGCAACCATCACCTCATAACGGTTATCTTGCACACGAGCCAAGACGCCACTTTCAAGCCCCAAATTCTGACATCCCATGTCAATCAACGCTTGGATGCGCTGCTCAAAATTGAGATTTTGGGTAGCAGTGACTTCATATAAAGCTCGTATCGCCGCTTCTCTTGTTCTTAGTTCAGATTCGGCTTGTTTACGTCTCTTAATTTCCCCTTTCAGAGAGTGATTGATTCTGGATAATTTTTGCGTTCGTTCGTGAACCCGCTGTTCTAATGTAGCGTTGGCGTGTTTAATCTCCCTAAATTTTTGATAAAGCGCGATCGCCATCAATTGAAAATTGCGAGCAAGCTCATTGATTTCACTAACAGAGGTATGTTTCCATTCAAATGTTTCTTCTGAAAGCTTGTTGGGTAAGTCAGTAGTCGCACGAGCTAAATAAGATAATGGCTTGACCAGTCGTTCGCTAACCAACGTTGCAAACAAAAATGCCAACATTGTGACGACGAGTAGAATACTCAAGTCAACCTTGTAGCGATTTTGTAAATTTTCTACATAGGGAGCTGCTGGAATTTGTAAGCGTAATTTCCAGTCGAGATCGGAGCTAATAGTAAATTCCTGTATATACAGAGAATTTTTCCAACGGATCATCGGATTCTTGCCATTGCTAGGAAGCCACTGCTGCAAGGTTCCCTCTAAGGTGCGAGTGCTGCCGTCCTTTGACTCCTGAACACTGGTCAAAAGCTTTTGGTCGGATTGATTACTAGCAATGACTCGGTTGTTTTCATCGAGTAATGTAATGCCTAGTTGCTGATTGTTTCTCTGGAAAATGTAGAGAGCTTTGATCTGGCTTAATGCTAATGAACCGTGGATCAGCCCAAGAAAACGACCTTGAAATTGCAGGGGTACATTCAATCCTACATGAGGTTCGTCCACTAATATATCTTTGTGGATAGGAGTCATCCAAGGTCTCAACCGCTCTTGAGCCAGGGGAATTAGAGATTGATGTTCCCTGCTTTGTTCGATCAATCGCCGGCGGGTTTGATCTAAAGGAGAAGAAGTAGCTAAAATTGTTCCAGATGAATCGGCAACATAAATTGTGTCGAAATCTGGAAACAACTGCTCGATCAGGCGAATGTCTTGTTGTAGCTGCTGGGATGAATGAATCGCTTGATTAGTAGCAGTGGTGGCTTCAGGCATGAGCGATATGTCAGCTAATTGGTTCAAAGCTGTGAGGTATCGGTGATGCCATCGAGATATTGCGCTAGTGATAGTTTTTGCGTTTGCTTGTAACTCCGTTTGCACCGTCGTTGGGATTTGACCAACAAAGTATCTACCATCAAGAACTAATAGCATCAGTCCTGGAATAAAGACAAAAGCAACCAAAAGATGAAAAATAGTTTGTTGTAAAGAGAGGGCGAGATGCTTTGAAGGACTAATCCACCGAGAAATCGGCGCATACGAAATGATTAAGCTGGCAACTAAGGCATTAAAAATGCCGTTGACTGCTTGCTTGCACATAACGAGGATGGTCTGATTCGCTTCCATGTGCATCATTTGACCGTAGAAAAGCCAAACGAGGGGCATTCCAATTAAGAACCAGTAAATCCCATCGAATAAAAGGATATTTGGCTGTTGGCGCTTCTTGCAAAGAAACCCTACAAACAGAGCCTCAATTACCAAAATAATCGTGGCGTATGGATGATGCCAAAGGATATAAGTATAGCTGCCTGCAATTAGACCAGCCACGCCTCCCCAGCCCCAGCCGAAGTAGTAAGTAATAATCAGTATGGGAATACTGCCAAAGAGGAAATCAACCCCAAAGAAAAGAGACAAATTGCAATGGTTGCCCAGAACACCCGCACCAGTGAGAAGGGCGATCGCACCAAACCATCTTTGATCACGCACTGAGCTAGCTCTTTCCATAAACTTCTAGAATCGCTACTTGCTGAATATAAACTAATTTTGATAAAAAATTGTCGTAGACACACTCTCGTTCTATCCCTGACAGTTTTCATGAATGTCGCACAACCGATTATTGAGGCTTTAATACTAAAATCAAGGCTTACTCATGTAGGACTTGATATTTCCCTAAACTTTTAAAAAATAATTATTCCAAATTACGAGAGGCATAGTTTTTACCCTTATGATTTAACGGGTGAATTCATTAACTGTATGAATCTTGGTGCAAAAAGTATTACGACCTTTGTCTTTGGCTTGATAAAGTGCTGCATCGGCAGCAGTAATTAAAGTTTCTGGCCGGCTCTCTTGGGTAGGAATCACACTGGTAATACCGAAGCTGAGCGTAATGCAATGATTCGGAGAACTCTTATGAACTATTGCTAAAGCTTGGATGCAAGCCTGAATTTTTTTAACGATTTGGACGGCTCCCTCAAGCTCTGTTTCGGGCAAAATCACTACAAATTCTTCACCTCCATAACGTGCGACTAAATCTCCAGCTCGATTAATACTGCGATTGAGAGCTGCGGCAACTTGCTGTAAACATACATCCCCTGCTTGATGTCCATAAGTATCGTTGTAAGGCTTGAATAAATCGATATCACACAAAATCAGTGACAAAGGAGTTTGCTGCCTCGTCATGCGTCGCCACTCCTCCTCTAGCTGTTGGTCAAACTGACGGCGATTGGCAATCTGAGTCAAGCCGTCAATTGACGCGAGGTATTTTAATTGCCGATTGGCGGCTTCTAGCTGTTTGTAAAGTAGGGTTTGTTGCTGTTGCAAGTGGAATTGCTGAATCAACCGTCGCACTCTCTGTCCCAGAACAGCCCAGTGAATTGGTTTGGTTATATAGTCAGCCGCTCCCGCTGCAAACGCTCGATCGACAGATTCTTTGTCTTCCAAGCTAGTAATCATCAAGATAGGTGGGCGATCGCTCTGAGCCACTTCAGATAATTTTTGACAACAAGCAAAACCATCCATAGTGGGCATCACTGCATCTAGCAGGATGAGGTCTGGATGTACTTCCTCATAAACTGCTAGCCCTGTCAACCCATCATTAGCTTCAGCCACTCGGTATTTTTCCTTCTGTAAATACAGTCGAAGTTGCAAACGCATCAAGGCATCGTCATCCACAATCAGAATTAGAGAGGACGATTCCGTAGATGGGTTAGTCGAAATGGCTGACTCTTCTAATGATTGATACATACGTCATGGTGTATCTCAAGCTTTGGAAATATTCTAGCCTAGCATATTTTGAGCTTGGGATGGAAAGTAAAAAATTGGCTAATATGTCATAAATTATACACCAGCTAAGCTGCCGCAACAACATCCTAGGTAGCGTCCGGTTTATTAAACCAACAGCCACACTCTACTTAAAATTTGTCGCTTTTTTTCGGAGATATAAAGTCTGGTCACTTGCACTAATTTTTGTAAATATGTAATTATTTTTGGGGTTTTAAACAGTTTTTACAACGTTGAGCGAGCTTTGACGAACGATCGCCTGTTATCTGGCGATCGCCGCTCGAATAATATGCTATATTTCTCAACTTAATTCAGCCTTTTTTAGGTGCATCAAATTCCTACCTCATCTTTGAGCGATCGTCCGAGCTATTTTTGGGAAATACATCTGATGGTCACATTATCGCGTATAGCTTCGCCCTTAGTTGAGCGTTTGTTCGCACTAGGAAGCTCTGACGGCTAAAAGGCGTAAGCTTTGTTAAGAAATATTTACAGCCTTTTGCGCGTTCTCGGATAGGTTGTTTCTCTCCTTTCTCCCAATAATCCCCCCAGATAGTGTCTAAACTCCTGTCTTTGGGCTTGAGTCTGGAACACATCGTCAAAGCGTTGGCACTATCTTTCAAAGCATGGGGGCATGGAAGCTAATACTATAGAATTCTCGCATCATTTGTGAATTTCTTACGGACTCCCCGCGAGTTCGGGGAGGGTTGGGGTGGGTAAAAAAAATATGACTCTTGCAAGAATTGCTATATAATATAATCACTGGAAAACAGTAAATTAACTTGATAGAGATCACTAACTATGGAAGTAGCACTCGCTGATTTTTCTCAAAGCTTTCAAAAAACGAAAGAAGTTTGGACGGAACAAGTCGGACAAGCAGTGAATTCTATTTCAGAAGCAACAGCAGAACCTAAATCCTCTCTCTCCGAAACTGCATTTCAGGCAAAAGAAGCTCTCAGTCAAACTACTAATTCTGCAGTTAATACTGTTAATCAAGCTACGAACAATGCTTGAGGTACTGTAGCGGAGAAAATAGAAAAAGCGAGAATTTATATATCGGAAGTCGGCAATCAAGCAGTTAGTCGCATCAGTGAAAGTACCAACAAAGCTGTTGATGCTGTTTCTCACTCTGCGGCAACTGCTAAAGAAACTATTAATCAAACGACTAACTCTGCGATCAATACTCTGAATCAAAGCACTAACCAAGCTGTAGAGAGTGTAAATCAAGCTACCGAAAAGGCTAAGGCTTCATTAGAAGATAGCATTAACAAGGCGGGAAATATGAGCGGTGCCGTTTCAGATGCCATCAAAAGTGCTATCAATGGTACTGTCAAAGATTGGATTGATGCTCACCCTGTAGTCTTCTGGTTGGTGAGTCATCCGCTGATATTTTTAGCAAGTTTGCTACTATTTATATTCATTATATTGGGTCTTTTTCAGGGTTTAAGTAGCTTTTTTGCTGGAGGATGGTTATTTATTCTGCAAAGCCCTGTAAAATTTATGCAAAGAGTTGTGAGTGTCGGCTCTAAATCTGTAAGTAATGTCGGTGGAGTGGCTGTAAACTCATTGGTTTCAAAGAATCCCCAAGACAAAAATAATTCAGGTTTACAATTGAGGGGAGTTGAATCAAACCGTTTGGAGTCTCAAGAACGACTTGCTAATATTTTGGGCAGATTGGAGGCAATTCGAGAAGAGCAGAATCAGCTTTTACAAGAAGCGTCGGCTATTTTAGGCAACAAATTTAAGGCAGAGTGATCAGGTGTGGGGCGATCGCAACTCGTGGTAAATTTAAGACATCCAGGCTTTCCATCAAAGCCAGATCCATGAAGGCTTGTAGTCGATCGCTCAATACGCCATGCCCGATTCCGAATTTTCCGATGATTTAAAATGGACGCCAGAAGCCAAGGCGAAGCTGAAAAATATTCCCTATTTTGTCCGGGGACAAGCTCGCGTCCGCATCGAGCAGTTGGCCCGCGAAGCCGAAACCGAAGTCGTCACCGTTGACTTAGTTGAGCAAGCTCGCATCGAGTTTGGGCAATAAGGCCTCGAAATGTACCCTAAAGCTTTAAACTATAAGTTGCCTGATTTTGATGTTCACAGAGCTACTGAGTCACCCGTGCGGAAAATAGTTATTGCTGGCAACTGGAAAATGTACAAAACTAGGACTGAATCCCTAGAGTTTCTTCAAGGATTCATGTCCTGCCTGACGGAAACCCCAGAGGAACGGGAAGTCGTGCTTTGCGTTCCCTTCACTTCCTTGGCTGTCCTCTCGAAAAATTTGCACGGCAGCCGGATCAGACTCGGTGCTCAGAATGTTCACTGGCAAGAGTCTGGAGCTTTTACTGGGGAAATTTCCGGGCCAATGCTGAGTGAACTTGGTGTCCGTTATGTCATCATCGGCCACAGCGAGCGACGCCAATATTTTGGGGAAACTGACGAAACGGTCAATTTGCGGCTAAAAGCGGCTCAGAAATACGATTTAATTCCGATTCTGTGCGTTGGGGAAACCAAGCAGCAGCGAGATGCAGGGGAAACTGAATCTCACATTTTTTCTCAGTTGGCAAAAGATTTGGTTGATGTTGACCAAAATAAGTTAGTCATTGCTTACGAACCGATTTGGGCGATTGGCACTGGCGATACTTGCGAAGCTAAGGAAGCTAACCGAGTTATTGGTTTGATTCGCAGTAAATTGACTAATCCTGGCGTGCCAATTCAGTACGGCGGCTCTGTTAAACCGGAGAATATTGATGAAGTTATGGCGATGCCTGAGATTGACGGGGTTCTGGTAGGCGGTGCTAGTTTGGAAGCTGCGAGTTTTGCTCGAATTGTCAATTACAAATAAGTCCTAATGGGTAATTAGTAATTGGGGGGTTATGCCAGGAGTTATGACACCAAAACCAGATAATCTGTAAGAGTTATAGCAGACGAAAGCTGGAAAATTGTTTGCTTCAACACTTGAACCAGGACAGTAGGAAAAGTGTCATACACTCCTCTAGCAAACTTTGTTAAACAATTAAAAATCGAGTTTAAGTAAAATAAAACTTTAAAAGGACATAGGCATGGATGCACTCGTAGCAACAATCGCACAAATTTTAGATTACGTTCACACCCAAGGACCAAACGCGATCACGCAGCTAACCGCACTACTCACAGCTCTCAAAGCGGGAGTTGGAGCTGTGGCGTTTCTGTCTGGCTTGGTTGCTCAAGAACCCGCTATTACTGCGGCGTTACCTGCTGTCACTGAAATTATCAGCCAGTTGATAGCTTTAATCAGTTCCGGGGCGGGAATTACTGAAATAGCAACGGGGCTCGGTCAATTGGCGACCTTGCTAGGATTGTCTATTGAGACTGTTGTCTCTGTCTTGCAAACGATTGGCGCTTTATTGGTAGCATTTTAAATTGAGTCGCCTAGCTTTTTAGGGAATTAACCACGCCTTCCGACTTACGCGCTCGCACTGGGCGGATCAGCTAGTCGAAAAAGAAGGTAGTCACCAAATAAAAATGACAATTAGAGGTCAATCTTTCGAGTGGGGAAAACGCACTTATTTAATGGGCGTTTTGAATGTTACCCCTGATAGCTTCAGCGACGGCGGAGATTTCTATACCATAGAATCTGCTTTGGCGCAAGCGGAAAATATGGTAAAATCGGGGGTAGATATTATTGATATTGGCGGTCAATCTACTCGGCCTGGTGCAGCGGAAATATCATTAGGAGAAGAGATTAATCGCGTTATACCTGTCGTACAAATACTCCGACAAAAAGCCGATATTTTTGGCTCAGTTCCTATTTCAGTCGATACTACCAGAGCGCAGGTTGCGAAAGCTGCGGTTGAGGCGGGAGCGGATATAATTAACGATATTTCGGGAGCTACTTTTGATGCGGAAATGCTGTCAACGGTTGCTCAGTTAAAAGTGCCAATAATTTTGATGCACATTCGGGGAACTCCCCAAACGATGCAACAACTGACAGATTATCGGGATTTAATGGGGGAAATTGGGGGATTTTTCGAGAGTCGAATTGCTGCAGCAGTTGCTGCGGGGATTGACAAATCTCAAATAATTCTCGACCCTGGTATTGGCTTTGCCAAGACTTACAGTCAAAACTTAGAAATTCTGCGAGATTTGCGAAAATTCCGTGTTTTAAACTGTCCGATTTTAGTCGGAGTATCGCGAAAAAGCTTCATCGGTCACATTTTGAATCAGCCAGAAGCGAAACAAAGAGTTTGGGGGACAGCGGCGGCTTGTACAGGTGCGATCGCAAATTTGGCAGATATCTTGCGAGTTCACGATGTCAGAGAAATGCACGATGTTTGTCTGGTTGCCGACGCTATCTTCAGAAATCAGTCTTGAGAAGTGTGAGTATCAATAACTTTCATTTCCCCGCCCTCAGAATGAATGACATCGGGCATAGAACCCATCAGCTCGCCCAGAGCTTCCGTCATGCTTCTCGGATCCATAAACAGAATTTTGGCATTGTCGCTTTCGCCCAATTTTTGTTGAGCGTCTAAGTATTTTTCGGTTACTAAGTAATTCAAAACTTGCTTACTATTGGGATGGGAGTCTAAAGCTTCAACTAAGAGCCTCATATACTCCTTAGTGCCGATCGCCTTATTAACCATTGCTTGCCACTCGCTCTTAGTGGCGCGCTCCAATTCCATAGCTTCTTGCACCCTTTTCGGAGGTGTAATGCTTTGAATTTCCACCCGAATTACTTTGACACCCCAAGTTTCGGTAGCTTCGTCCAACTTTTTGAGTAACTTTTTATTCATGTCATCTCGGGAACCCAAGATGTCTTGCATTGGCAATCGACCAATTTCAGCGCGAAACGTCGTTAACACTAAGTTGGCGATCGCATTTTCAATTTGATCGATTCCATAATAAGCTTTCTGTAAATTCACAACCCGCCAATACACAACGGCATCGACTTCGAGAGCCACATTATCTCCCGTGATTGCTGACTGAGGTTTAATGTCTAAAACTCTTTCACGGCTTGTGTCCACGCAGACGACTTTTTCGACCAGGGGACTGATAAAGTGGAATCCTGGCTTGAGGGTGCGCTTGTATTGACCCAAACGTTCCACTAAAGCTTCGTCGCCACCGCTGACTATTTTGACGCTTGAGTTAACAGCGTAGCCGAGGATGAGCGCAAAGAGCATGGTAAGAATAGACTGCCCCATTTCTATTTTCCTGCTAAGGTTGACTGAGAATCGATCGGAATTCTACTCTAATTTAACTCAAACTCGGCCCCGCAGTGCTAAAATATCTCGACTGTTAATAACTACCTATTTCATCGGGTGGGCCCCATCGGCTCCGACTCTTACGGCGCTAGTGAAACCCAGGATATCAACAACACGTTTCCACAAAAGACATGAAAAACGATCGAGAGTTTCGCTTGTTCAAACCCTTAAGGTGGATCGCCCCAAGCATTTTGGTGGGTGCAGGAATCTGCAATGCAGCAGTGGCTCAATCGGCACAAGCTGAGCCAATCGCCCTGCAACTCTCGCAAAACTCGCAGCCACCGCGCCGAGGCCCTGCTGTTCGGGAAGTAATTTCCTACGAAATGAAGGGAGACGAACTCAGGATTTGCAAGCAAGAAGGCAACTCCGAGAAAAAGTGCCAAGTTGTAGGTAAAGGCTACACGGTGGGCTTGAGAACTGCCAACGACCTTTACGGTCAAGGGAATCTTGTCAATGCCGAAGCTTTGTACCGACAACTAATCGCTCGCTATCCCAAAGAAGCGGATGCTTATTACAAGTTGGGAACTATGCTGTCGGGGCAAGATAAAATGAGCGATGCGATCGTTTTATTCCAAAAAGCAATTGAAGTCAACCCACAGCACGCCAAAGCTCACAACGATTTAGGCGTGGCAATGGCAAGTCAAGGCCAGTTGCCAGAAGCAATTGTTCAGTGGAGACAAGCCGTTAAAATTAACGATCGATATCCCGATGCTTTAAACAATTTAGGAGTCGGTTTGTACCAGCAAGGAGACAAGGAAAACCAAGCGGAGGCGGTAGCCAGTCTCAAAAAAGCTAAGGAGTTATTTATCAAGCAAGGTAGAACTCAAGCTGCTAACAGAGTAGATAAAATTTTGGAGGAAATCAATTCGCGATCCAGCGAGTCCTAAACTCAACCGCCGATCGCACATTGAAAGAAAAAACACCTTTGGCGATCGGCGTTAATGGGCGTTCAGCGGCGGTTAAACAGCCCCAAAAACGAGAATCTAAAGCATTTCCTTCAAAACTTGTATAATCAAATCCCCATCCACCCGATCGCTCACAGCAGCCTCACCCAAGCGCACCGGCAGCACAAACCGCACCTTGCCATCCTGCACCTTCTTATCCAGTTGCAAAGTATGCAAAATTTCCTCAACATCCACACCCGCCGGCAATTTGGCAGGTAAACCCGCTTTTTCAATCAAAGCAGACTGACGGCGATCGCACTCAGCATCCCACATTCCCAACTCCACAGCCAATCGGCTTGACGCAGCCATGCCGATTGCCACTCCTTCCCCGTGATTGATCACCTTGTAATTGGTCAAACTTTCCACAGCATGACCGATGGTGTGTCCGTAATTCAAAATCGCCCGCAAACCCGATTCCTTCTCGTCTTTGCTAACCACCTCAGCCTTAGCTTGGCAAGACCTGCTTAAAATTTCAGCCAACAAATCCGCCTTCACATAGCGCATTTGATCCAAACGCTTGCACTTTTCCAACTTTTCAAACAATTCAACATCCCAAATCACTCCGTACTTAATCACTTCCGCCATCGCCGAACGAAACTCCCTCGCCGGCAGAGTTTTGAGTACATCCGGGTCAATTAACACCAAACGTGGCTGGTGAAAAGCCCCGATTAAATTCTTCCCTAAAGGATGATTTACCCCTGTTTTGCCACCAATAGAAGCATCAACCATCGCCAGCAGCGAAGTCGGAACCTGCACGACATTAATTCCCCGCAGCCAAGTCGCCGCCGCAAAACCCGTCATATCGCCCACAACCCCGCCGCCCAAAGCGACCATTGTCGAGGAACGTTCTAAGCGGTTTTCCAAAGCCGCACCGTAAATTTTCTGTACCGAATTTAAAGTTTTGTACTGTTCTCCCGGTGGTAAAATGCAGCTACCGACTTCCAGACCGGCTGATTCGAGGGCTGCGGTTGCTCTTTCGCCGTACTGCCGAAAAATCGACTGATTGGACACCAGCAGCACTTTTTTGCCCAAACTTAGATCGCCCATCAGACTGCCGAGTTCGTCTAATCCGCCCGATCGCACGCAAACATTGTAAGATTGTGGCCCCAAGTCAACTTTAATTATGGATTGCATATTTATCTAATTTAGATATTAGATTTTAGATTATAGTTCTTATAGGTCTTTTTATTGATTGTTTTGGAGAAATTGCAATGACTCTTAGCGGAGCAATAACTTATTTTGGGATTTTTGGCGGCATGATCGGCTTGGCGACAGTGCTGATGTTTGGTCTCCGGGCTGTCAAACTCATCTAATTTGCTAATTTAGATGTCTCAACCAGAGGATTTAATCTCTGGCAAAAGTATCAGTTCGACAACGTATTTGCGCCAAAAATCTCTAGGTTTATCTGTAGATTGACGGCGCAAATGCTTCATTTCATAAAACTTTTGGATTGAACGATCGTGCTTATTCTAATTGACGAGCATCTTCAGCAGGTGGATGCCAACCACATTTTACCCAAAACCTGCGCGATCGCCGAATCGAATCCTCTTCATCATAACGTTCATAATTAAGGTCAAGCCGATTGCACGTTGCTCGACCTATGGGAGTTTTAGGGACAATATTTAGACCATCTGCTGTCCAGATAAAATGTTCTGACCACTGCTGCTGACGAGAATTAAATAATAAACATTCTTGCTGAGTTTCCTGGTCAATTCCGTTGTTGACATACTCCCCTGCCTAAAGGCGAGGGGATTCTAAGCTCAGCCAGCAATTGCAGGCGAAGCCTGTCTAACATTGCCTAACTTAGCGGTCGATGCCCCAACCGCTTGAATATTTTTAGCTGCGTTTTCATCCCGTCCGTTCACCGATTGACAGGACGGACAGCGCCATTCACGAACTGACAGATCCAACTCTTTCAGAACGTGTCCACAATGCGAACAAGTCTTGCTGGATGGATACCAACGGTCGATGAAGACTACTTCTTTTTCTTTCTTCTTAGCAACCCATTGAAGAATTGAGAGGAATTCACCAAATGCCAGATCCGAGATTTTGCGTCCCCATAAGCGCTGCATCCCTTTGAGATTCAACGTCTCAAAGCACAATACATCAAACTGATTCGTCAAATCATGTGCCAACTTCCAAAACCAATCAGAGCGGCGATTAACTACGTCTTCATGTTTGCGGACAAGATTCAATCTCGCTCGTTCTCGATTCGCTGAACCTTTCCGTTTCTTTGAGTGCTGACGACTGGCTTTCTTGATGACATTGAGTGATTGTTTGAGGAATTGAGGCGATTCGATTTTGGAACCATCCGAGACGGTGAGGAACGTTTTCAGCCCGAAATCAAAGCCAGCGATGCGACTCGTCTCGACTCTAATTTCAGGCCGGGTCACGTCGTCAACAACCACGACCATGAACAGTTCTCCGAGCGGAGTCCGTTTAATGGTGAGTGTCTTGACGTTACCCTCAATGTCTCTAGAATTCCAATACTGATAGACCTTGCTCCCAATCTTGATGCGATTGCCTCCCAAGAATTTGTAGCCAGCCTGCTTGAGGGTGAAGGATTTGTATTTTCTAACCTTCTTAAAGTTGGGGGGTCTAACTCCTTTTTTGTGATGCTTAAAAAACAGTTTGTAGGCTTTCTCAATGCGTTGACAGATATCCTGTACAGCTTGAGAACCGACTAATTTCCAAAACGGGTTACGTTTCCGCAGTTTTGCGATATGAGCCTGAAGTTTTGCACAGTTCAAATGCTTACCCCAAATCCGGTAGTACCGTTTGTGGAGGGCAATGCAATGGTTATAAATCACCCCAGCGGCATTGATTGACCGCTTGAGATGTTTATTTTGCTTGCTTTGATAGAGCTTGAACTTCAGTGTCTTCATGTTAGTATTGTATATCATTTAGATCTACTCACGCAATGAAAAAGAGCGTATTTTTCCGACTCACAGAAGAATAATTTAAGAAGCTAGAAGCTTATTGCGAATCAATAGGAATATCTTTCATCAGATATCTTAAGGGAATTCATTAGAAGCCTTAAGACAAAGAAAAAGCCGTCCTAAAGGGACGGGGCTTTAGACCCATTTTCTCGGTAAAGCGATCTGGGCTTAGATATTCTGGAGAGTGGCAGTATTCGCAGAGATATTTAGCTCGTTGTCGTATAAATTGTCGAGTGCGATCGGACACCATTTAGCTTGGGTGGAAAGTTGGGCGTTAATCAAGGTAAAAATTCGGGATAGTTCGATGATGCCAGCTAATTCTGGAATTTCATCGACAGTTAACAAATCTAGTCTTTTTATCTCTAGCAGTTCTTCCATGCGAGATTGGAGATCGTCGGTAAATCTGAATAAGTAAATATTCCCAAATTCTACCATTTTGATGCCTTGGGGCATCAAAGAAGAAGGTTTCACCATTAATTGAGTATTCATAGGGATCAAAACTCTCAGATACTCTTGGAATATTGTAGCTTATCCGTTGTTAAGTGAATTTAAGGAAAGAGCGATCGCACTTGCTATAAAACACGATCGATCCTGATTAATTAAAACATTCAATCTAATTGAGTCGATCGAACTTCTGCCAATTTCTCAGCCCCTGTCGTATCAAAAACTATCGCGTGTTTAGCCGTCGGCAACAACCGCCATAAAATCTGTATGTATCCCTCCGCATCGCCCCGACGGTGGAACCGAGCAACCACCAATCGCTGCATATTTGGTAATTGCCGCACGATACACCAGGTATGAGTGTTTAATTTGGGCTTGGATGTTGGTATCATAGGGTAATCCTTCCCCACGTTCGTGGGGTGTGGTAGAAAAAGCGATCGCCCTTAAGTTTTCGAGGCTAGGAGGGCGATCGTTTTCACTGTACATAGATCATATGTTGCATACGCATCAATGTCAAGTTAAAACATGGGATACGTTAGACTGCGGATTCGAGAACTAGCTGAGCAAAAGGGTTGGACACTAAAGCAAGTTGCCGATCAATCCGGAGTTAATTACAACACTGTCAGAAGCTACGTTCAGCGCGATGCTTTGAATACAGTCGATCTTTCTGCTGTCTACAAAATTGCCCGCGCCTTCGACGTGACAATGGAAGATTTGGTCGAGATTTTGGAAGATTGAGGGCGCACCAATGGGGCGTGTTCGACTAAAAATTCTAGCGCTGGTAGAAGAAAAGGGCGATCGCGCTAATGGGATACGTTGATTAATGCCGTACTTATCGCCGCCGTTTCTTTACTTGTTCGTAGGGGAAACAATCAATAACGTCAGATAGCATATAACTACCTTTGGAATCTGATTCCATCAGTTCCAAGTAGACAGTCTTGGGGACTTCAAAGTATCGATATGTTTTGCCACTATTGAAAACAACTTCGAGGGTGTAGCTTTCCTCGTCATAACCCGCAGATTGGATCATGCTAGATTCAACAGGTTCTAGTTTCATGGTAATTAGGCGATGCTTTTCTCTAACTATTTATAGCCGATCGCCCTGCAATTTAAATTAGCCCGCCTAAAAAAACAGAATACTCAGATCCTCGACTTCGCAGAAGTCCGGGATGTAGCGCGCGATCGCCCGCTTTCCCCTAAAATAACTTCTACTCCCCCAATCCAAAATCTAAAATCTAAAATCTAAAATCGATATGTCTCATTCCACAGATATCGTCACCCTCGCCCGCTGGATGGCTGCCGATTTCAGCAACCAAGCCCAAGCCTTTGAAAATCCGCCATTCTTCGCCCACATCCGCGTCTGCATGAGGCCTTTGCCGATCGAAGTTCTGGATGGGATCAGCTTGTACCTAGAACAAGCCTACGATATTGAACTGAATGTACCGTACCGAGTCCGAGTTTTGAAATTAGTCCCGGTGGGCGATCGAATCGACATCGAAAATTATGCCATAGAAAACGAAGAACAATTCTACGGCGCTGCCCGCGACCCGCAACGGCTGCAAGAAATCAAAAAAGCACAACTGACTCTACTTCCCGGCTGCACCTTTATTACGCAGTGGACGGGCAACAGCTTCAAAGGGTCTGTCGAACCCGGAAAAGGCTGCATGGTGGTCAGAAAGGGCAAAAAAACCTATTTAGACAGCGAATTCGAGATTGACCAAGAAAAGTTTATTAGCCACGATCGCGGACGTGACCCAGAAACCGACGCCCACGTCTGGGGTGCCCAGGCCGGCCCCTTTGAATTCACCCGCCGAGCCAGTTTCGCCGACGAAATTCAGGTTTAATCTAAAAAAACAGACTCCTTCCTGGGCGAACACGCTTGATTAAAGGTTCAGAATGCACCAATACCTGGTACATTAACCCAGTATTGGCAAGCAAGATTCACCGTTGATTTATGAAAGTCCTGGTTATTGGTGGCGATGGCTATTGCGGTTGGGCAACCGCACTCTACCTTTCTAACAAAGGTTACGAAGTTGGCATCCTCGACAGCTTCGTGCGGCGGCACTGGGATCTGGAACTGTGCAGCGACACCCTCACTCCCATCGCACCGATTCAGCAACGACTCCAGCGATGGCAAGATTTAACGGGCAAGTCGATCGACTTGTTCGTCGGTGACATCACCAACTACGATTTTCTCAGCAAAAGCATGAGAAAATTTGCACCAGAGGCGATCGTCCATTTCGGCGAACAGCGTTCGGCACCTTTCTCAATGATCGATCGCGAACACGCAGTCCTTACTCAAGTCAATAACGTCGTCGGGACACTCAACCTGCTGTACGCCATCCGCGAAGACTTCCCCGATTGTCACCTAGTGAAATTGGGGACAATGGGCGAATACGGCACGCCGAATATTGACATTGAAGAAGGCTACATTACGATCGAACACAACGGGCGCAAGGATACACTACCCTATCCCAAACAACCAGGCAGTTTCTACCACCTGTCAAAAGTCCACGACTCCCACAACATCCATTTTGCTTGCAAAATCTGGGGTTTAAGAGCCACCGACTTAAATCAGGGCGTAGTTTACGGCGTGCTCACAGATGAAACCGGCATGGATGAACTGCTGATCAACCGTTTGGACTACGACGGAGTATTCGGTACAGCATTGAACAGATTTTGCATCCAAGCTGCGATCGGTCATCCTTTGACGGTTTATGGCAGTGGCGGACAAACCCGCAGCTTCTTAGACATTCGGGATACCGTGCGGTGCGTGGAATTAGCGATCGCCAACCCCGCCGAAGCCGGACAATTCCGCGTCTTCAACCAATTCACCGAACAATTCAGCGTCGGCGACTTAGCCTCCTTGGTGCAAAAAGCAGGCACGGCAATGGGATTAAAAGTAGAAATCAACAACATCGAAAATCCCAGAGTCGAGAAAGAAGAACATTATTTCAATGCCAAAAACACCAATTTGCTAGATCTCGGTTTGCAACCGCACTATCTCTCAGATTCCCTGCTCGATTCTCTGCTGAATTTTGCTACAAAATATCAGCACCGTGTGGATAAAAACCAGATTTTGCCGAAGGTTTCTTGGAAGTAAGTTCTGGTATCTATTTGCGGGGTAAGAGATTTTTTAACGAACCGCGAAGGCGCGAAGCGCGCGAAGTAAGAGAAAAGAAGGGAAGATAGGAGAAGGGTTCGCAAGTTCTGAATGGACTTGGCTGTATATTACGATAATCTATCTTTTTTATCTCTTGCTCTGTGTTCTCTGTGTCCTCTGCGGTTAATTAAAAGATGGCATCAGGTTTTTACTGCTGGCTTGTTTGAGAAGAAAAGCCGTGAAAAGTCGAATTCTAATTCTGTTACTTTTAGTGGTTATGCCTGGATTTTCAGCGAAGGCAGTTTGGGCTTATTATTTAATAGGACAATGGGCTGCTGTAACGCCGAGCGATCTAAATTAGTGGCGAGTTAGCGAAGGCTTATCTGCCACTTAAAAAGCAAGATAAATTGCCGGAACAGCACAGGAAATTTACAGAATTAATTGCTTGACCAAAAGTGTGGGATGGCTTTTAGGTGGGATAATTGTATCAATTGGCATTCAGGGAATTGGCATTTTATCCCAAAAACCTCTCGCTCGGAATTAGCTGTACTGCAACTGACAGAAAAAGTGTAGAAAAGCAGCCGATAGCACGCCATGACTGACTCCCCCCGACACAGTGTATCCTGTTACCGATGACGTTTGCCCCAAGCTATAATTATCTGCTCCCTAAGTAACTTATTTTTATGAAAATTGCTCTTTTCACTGAAACATTTTTGCCGAAAATAGACGGCATTGTAACGCGCCTGATTCACACTGTAGATCACTTGCAGCGATCGGGCGAACAAGTTCTGATATTTTCTCCAGATTACGGAATTAAAGAATACAAAGGCGCACGAGTTTACGGTGTGGAGGGTTTGCCTTTGCCGATGTACCCGGAATTGAAAATGGCACTGCCTTCTCCGGCTGTAGGTCGCCAATTAGAGCAGTTTAAACCGGATATTATTCATGTTGTCAATCCCGCTATTTTGGGATTGGGCGGTATATATTACGGGAAAAAGTTCAACATTCCGATTTTGGCTTCTTACCACACGCATTTGCCGAAATATTTGCACCATTACGGTTTTGGAGTCCTCGAACCTTTATTGTGGGAATTGCTCAAAGGTGCTCACAACCAAGCAGAATTGAATCTGTGTACTTCTACAGCAATGGTGGAAGAACTCAGAAACCACGGCATCGATCGGGTAGATTTGTGGCAGCGGGGCGTAGATACTGAAATGTTTGTCCCGGAATTGGCAAGTCGAGAAATGCGATCGCGCCTTTCTGCAAATAACCCAGACAGTCCCCTGCTGCTGTACGTCGGCCGCCTCGGTGCAGAAAAAGAAATCGAACGCATCAAACCCGTCCTCGCAGCAATTCCCGATGCCCGCCTCGCCTTAGTGGGAGACGGCCCGCATCGGCAAACCCTGGAACAATATTTTGCCGGTACACCCACCAATTTTGTCGGCTATCTCAAGGGGCAAGAACTGGCAAGAGCTTACGCATCTGCCGACGCCTTCATTTTTCCCTCCCGCACCGAAACCCTGGGCTTAGTGCTCCTAGAAGCCATGGCTGCGGGGACGCCTGTAGTGGCAGCGCGCAGCGGCGGAATTCCCGATATCGTCACCGACGGTGTTAACGGATATTTATTTGATCCCGCCGACGAAGAAGGAGCACTCGCCGCCACCCAGCGTCTGTTTGCGAATCCTGAAGAACGGGAAACCCTGCGCCATAACGCTCGCCGAGAAGCCGAACGCTGGGGTTGGGCCGCCGCCGCCGCACAACTGCAGCGCTACTATCAATCAGTGGTGTTTGCCCAGTCTGTGCCCAGAGCGGCCTAAATGTCAGGATCTGTAGCATTTTTAAACATTACCGCCAGCTTAGCTTCGCTGTTCGATCGTCAGTTTGTATTGAATACGGATGTTTTCAAAGATTGATCGAACTTTTTTGCTGTATAAATTACCGTTGTTATCCTGCTGTTGCATTTACCATTAAACTATGAGTAAGCTCTGTAGGAATGCCTTGCGCGCTGCTTTCATAGCGCCCTTTAGCTGACCGGATACGGTCGCCGAGTGCGCTAAAACAGTCACACCGCGCGCTGGGACCGAGAACAGGGCGTCCAATCCACATTGCACTCTCGATCCAACTAAAGCCTGTCACCTAATGTTCAGGCTAGCAGTTTTGCTAACTCAAGTTCAGCTTGAATTGACGAACCCTCATCAGTATCGAGGTTGTAAAAAAGATCGATCGAGCATACATAACAAGCAAACTGAAGTTGCGTGCGCCACTTTTGAACTCACGATTCATCAAAGCGACAAGCGAGTGCCGATGCGCTTGCAAACAAATTCAAGAGTTTGCACCGCCGAATCTAGCGCCGATCGACCTGCGGTCAGTCTACCCCTCTGAGCAAGCAGTTAATCATGACATTCTCCAATACTGGTAGCGTTCTGGCTACACTGACTCAAGTCAATTTTATGGGGGCATTGACCTCCCGTGTTAAGAGCCTGCCAGTTCCTGAATTAGTGTGCCTGCTGGACTTTATCACGGCTGAATTTCAGCAATTTATCCGGGCGATGGACCTGATTAACAATGAAGCACTCGAAAGTCTCTTAGAGCAACTTTTAGATGCCTTCACTGTCAAAATTGGTCAAATTTTGCAAGCAGACCGGACAACAATTTTTTTGGTTGACTCGAACAAAAATCAACTGTGGCACAAAACCGTCGATCCACTTACGGGCGAGGATGTAGAAGTGCGCTTGCCGATGGATGCAGGCATTTTAGGCTATGTAGCAACAACCGGAAAATCGATTAATGTCGCCGAAGCTCGATCGCACGAGTATTTTAATACCGAAGTAGACGAACCACCGGGCTATCAGATCGAGACCATCCTCTGTATGCCAATTTTTAGCAGCAAGAGCCAACATGAACCCGTAGCGGTGGTCAGATTGTTAAATAAAGCTGGCGATGCCCCCTTTAACGAGGAAGACGAACAGCAGTTCCAGGCTTTTGCAGATTCGATCGGGATTATTCTCGAAAGCTGTCAGTCTTTCTACGTCGTGGCGCGCAACCAGCGAGGGGTTGCCGCACTTTTGAGAGCCACCACGACTTTGGGTCAAAGTCTTGACTTGGAAACAACTTTGCGCTCTGTAATGGATCAAGCTCGCGACTTGATGCAAGCCGATCGCAGCACGCTATTTTTGTTAAATCGGGAAACCAACGAACTCTGGACAAAAGTCGCCAAGGCTGACGGCACAACGATGATGGAAATTCGTATTCCCGCGAATAGGGGAATTGCTGGCTATGTCGCTTCGACTGGTCAACCTCTAAATATTACAGATGCTTACGACGATCCCCGCTTTGACCCATCTACAGACCAGCAAACGGGATACCGCACTCGGACTGTTTTGTGTATGCCGGTGCATAACGCTAAAGGTGAGCTGATCGGGGTAACTCAGCTAATTAATAAGAACCAAGGTAGTTTCACCCCTTCCGACGAAGAGTTTTTGCGAGCGTTTAATTCCCAAGCGGGAATGGCGCTGCAAAATTCTCAACTGTTTCAAAACGTGATGGTGGAAAAGCAGTATCAAAAAGATATGCTGCAAAGTCTTTCAGATGCAGTAATTTCCACCGATTTACAGGGGCGAGTTGTAACAATTAACGAAGCAGCGCTGGAATTGTTGGGCTGTCCGGTAAATCAAGCTAAAAGCAAACACAATCCCCAGATTTGGGAAGATAAACTGGTGAATCGCTATGTTTGGGAAGTTGTGCCGATCGACAATTTGCAATTTCGACTAGAAGACAGTCTCAAAAATGCTGCCCGACATTACGTTCCTGAACAAAGTTTAACTGTGGGACTGTTGGTAGAAAAAACGCTAAATTCCCAAAAAAAAGAAGAAGAAGAAAGTTATATTTTGGCCGTGCCCGATCGCACTGATCCTAATTTATATTACGCTTGGGGCGAAAACCGCGCGTGGACTGAGGAAGTAGCGCTGGCAGAATTAGCTAATGCCCAATCTCTATTTGCGCTGCGAAATTCTGCCCTGTATCACCCTTATTGTCCGCTGCCCATCCCCGCCTCTCGAATTAAAGTAATTGAACGTAGTTTGAATTTGACTGTCAACCCGCTGATCAATCCAGAGGGCGGCGTGCGCGGAGGTTTAGTGGTACTCGAAGACATCAGTCGCGAAAAGCGGATGAAAAATACGATGTACCGCTATCTGACTCCTGGAGTCGTAGATAAAGTGATGGCCTTGGGTGAAGGCGCCCTGATGGTGGGCGAACGCAAAGAAGTGACTATTTTATTTTCCGACATTCGCGGCTACACCACGCTGACTGAAAATTTGGGAGCGTCGGATGTGGTATCCCTGCTGAACGAATATTTTGAGACGATGGTGGAGGCAGTTTTCCACTACGAAGGCACTTTAGACAAGTTTATCGGCGATGCTTTAATGGCGGTTTTCGGCGCGCCCCTGCCGCTGAATCCCCCGGAAAGTCATGGTTGGATGGCGGTGCAGTCGGCTTTAGATATGCGCCGGCGTTTGAAAGAGTTTAATGATTCTCGCCCCGGCGAAGATCCATTTCGCTTCGGAATTGGAATTAGTTCCGGAGAGGTGGTTTCGGGAAATATTGGTTCTCAAAAGCGAATGGATTACACGGTAATCGGCGATGCGGTGAATTTGAGTTCGCGATTGGAACAGCTTACAAAGGAGTACGGCTGCGATATAATTTTGAGCGAATTTACATACAGTTTGTGTCGCGAAGGGATTTGGGTGCGAGAGTTGGACAAGGTGCGGGTTAAGGGCAAAAATCAGCCAGTGGGTATTTACGAGTTGCTGCAAAATAGTTCTGAACCCATGGATGGGGAAACCGTTCGGTTTTTGGAACTTTACAGTAACGGTAGGGATGCTTATATTGCTAGAAATTTTCAGAAAGCTATTAGTTATTTTGAAGCGGCTTTAGCAATGCGACCCAGCGATCGACCTGTGGAAGTTCACCTAGACCGATCCCTGAGCTATTTGGAAGTACCCCCGCCCGATGATTGGGACGGTGTGCATACGATGACAACCAAGTAGTAGATCATATTACATCCGAGTGTTCAAAAGTAAAAAGATTTGATAAAGATTTTAAATCTTCCTTATGACAGAGTTAACAAGTGTAAAAATGTGAAATGATAAATCGGATGGCATATTAAAGTTAGTATTTATTTCCAGGCTAACAATTAAATGAGTTATTTATCTGTTCCGAATGCCACAAAAGCTGATCGCATTCTGGTGGTAGACGACGCACCAGATAATGTTTTGTTGGTTCAAACAATCCTAGAAGAAGAAGGTTACGAAATTAGCACGGCGGAAAACGGCTTTTCTGCCTTAAGTCAAATTGAGAAGTCAGCCCCGGATTTGGTACTTCTCGACGTGATGATGCCGGGAATGGATGGTTACGAAGTCACTAAACGCATCCGACAAAATAAGGAATTGCCCTTTATTCCGATTTTGCTGATCACGGCTCACGACAGTGCCAGCGTAGTGCAGGGATTGGACATGGGAGCAGACGATTTCATCCGCAAACCAGTCGAAATGGATGAACTGCTGGCGAGGGTTCGATCGCTCCTGCGGCTTAAACACAGCGTAGACGAGCGCAATTCGATCGCCCTCCAGCGCGAAGATTTTGTCTCCCGACTCGCTCACGACTTGCGGACGCCCCTCGTAGCAGCCGATCGAATGCTAACTTTAATGCAGCAGGGAGCTTTGGGAGAAATTTCTCTTCCCATGCGCGACGCTTTCGGGACGATGGTTCGCAGCAACCAAAACCTGATCGCGATGGTAAATATGTTGCTGGAAGTATATCGCTATGAAGCAGGCCGCAAATCCCTGAGTTTCGCTGCCGTGGACTTGCGCCAGCTTATTACTGAGGTAGCTGAAGAACTAGCTCCCCTAGCGGATGCTAAAGGTTTGTCGGTAAATTTAGACTTGAAAGAAAGTGCAGAAAGTGCACCGATTGCGAAGTATCCGGGCGATCGTCTGGAACTGCACCGCTTGATGACAAATTTAATCGGAAATGCAATTAAATTCACCGACAACGGCTCAATAGATGTCAGCTTAAAAGCTGCTAATTCACCTGCTTATACGAGCTTCAAAAACCAACCGCTGGCATGGGTAATCATAGACATCAAAGACACCGGTGCCGGCATTTCTCCCACCGAACAAGCAAAGTTATTTGAAAGGTTTAGCTCGGGAACTCATAAGAAGTCCAGTACAGGTTTGGGACTACATCTCTGCCGCCAAATAGTCGAAGCTCACCGCGGCACGATCGAGGTAACATCAGAGTTGGGCAAAGGCAGTTTGTTTACTATTCGCTTGCCTTGTTAGAGCGGTATAAATAACTCTAACTTTCGGGTGCTAAAGGCCCACATTACTACAGATAAACTGTAAGTGTAGGGTGCGAACTGCGTACCTAATCGAATTATGGTTAATTTACCAGATGTCATATAATGACTTGGCAACCGAATTGATGGCGATATGTCTAACTGTCCAGTGTGTGGTGCTGAATACTTAGAAGGAAAAGCAGAGTTTTGCTCGATTTGCGGCTGGGATTTGACTCCCTACCCGCAGCGTGCGAAGCCTTCCAAAACTTATTTAAAAAAAGAACAAGTTAGATTGCAGTGGGCAAAAGAAATGTGGGAATTTGCCCGCAATCAACAAAATTTATCAGCTAAATTTGATGAGTTGCAGGGGGAATTGCAGCAAGGCGCGATCGCCCGCACGTACCTTCAATCTCAGTTAGAATGGGTTCTATACCGCCTCGAACAACTAAACCCCGAATTGATTGTCAGCACTCTACTGCGGCTGGAAGACAAAATCGGCGCTATACCTGACAAAACTCCGGCTATCTCCGAAGTGGGGATGGACTACCGCCAACTGACAAAGCTATTAGAAACTGGAAAATGGCGCAAAGCTGATGAACACACTTGGGAAATCTTGCTGCAAATCGCTGTCAGGGAAGACGAAGGCTGGCTGAGTGCAGCCGATATTGACAGTTTTCCTCCTACAGACCTTCGTACGATCGACCGACTTTGGCAACAATACAGCAGCGGGCGGTTCGGGTTGAGCGTGCAGCAGCAGATTTGGGAAAGTACCGAGGCAAATTATACTGAATTTTGCGATCGAGTCGGCTGGCGAGTCAAGGAAAATTGGAAATATTATAGCGAGCTCTCCTTCAACGAAGATGCTCCCCCCGGACATCTCCCCGTCACCGCATGGAGGCAGCGCGCCTGTTACGGTGCTGGTCAACTCACCGCAGCAGAAAACTTTGCCCGCATTGCTGCGAAACTGGCAACTGGCGATCGGTGATCATCCAAAATAAAAAATTCAAAATCGACATTAACTGCTATAATCAAAACGGTTTAGCAACTGGGGCTGTGGCTCAGATGGATAGAGCAAGCGCCTCCTGAAGAATCGGGCACCCTGCGAGGAAACTCTAGGAGTGAATGTGGTCAAATTTGGTGAAACCTAAAGAGTTCGTGGGTTCCTATGACTCTAAGGCAATACCAAGCCAAGCCTGAGTTCAGGGCGATTATGCGATCGCCTATATTGAAATCAGGAAGGTTTAGAGACTAGACGGTCACCACCTAAAAGCTGCAAGCATATGGTGAAGGTATAGTCCAGAGAGTGGGGAAACTCACACAAATCTGAAGCGCTAGGCCGCCGGTTCGAACCCGGCCAGTCCCGTTAAAAACCAAGAAAAATTAAAATCAGGAGGGGAAAGCTTAAGTTTGGCCCCTCTTTTTTGCATATCCGCTAACGAATTCGCCCACAGACGAATACTTGCTGGAAGACGAGGACTTACGCAGAACCTCTCTCTCTAGAGTCCATCTGAAATCTAAAATCTAAAATCCCCCGTTTAAGCCCCCAACATAAGCGTAGAGTCAATCTAAAATCTAAAATCTAAAATCTAAAATCTAAAATCCTATGATCCCCCGACCCTTTTTTAATTTTTAATTTTTAATTCCTGTTAGTGGGCTATACGTGCGGTATTTTTTGTTATGGTTCCTTTGTGAGTTACATAAAATTTTTATAGGTTTAGATGTGGTTAAAAATCAATTCAAACACGCAGCGTTACAAGCGTTTGAACACTTCACGCAGTTTTTGGTTCCTAGTAGGGCTTTTGATGGCGTGCTGGTTTGGCTATCAGCAGGTTAAGAGCGAATTTCAGAGACCCCAAGCTTTGTTAGTTCTAGGTGGGGCTACGGAGCGAGAGGTGTTTGCCGCCAAATTTGCTCAGGATTATCCTGAATTGCCGATTTGGGTGTCGTCTGGGAGCAATCCTGAGTTCGCGGAATGGGTGTTTTCAGAAGCGGGAATTGAGTCCGAGCGCCTGCACTTAGACTACAGAGCGGTGGATACGGTAACAAATTTTACTACCCTGGTAGATGAATTGAAAGCTCAAGGGATTGAGAGCGTGTATCTGATCACTTCTGACGATCATATGCGGCGAGCTCAGATTATCGGCGAAATCGTACTCGGCAGTCGAGGCATTAGTTTTAAGCCTGTGGCAGTTCCGTCTGGGCGAACCCCCGAACCGGTGGAAAAAGCTGTTCGCGACGGCGCTAGGGCTATTCTTTGGCTCACCACCGGTTATACGGGTGCTAACTTCAGCCAAGCCAGAATTGAATAAACAAAGGGAAGGATTAAGCAAGTTTTAGTTTTTTCCATTCCCTCTGGTTTTAAAACTTCTCTTCTATCGCGATTTAAGGAAACGCGAAGATGCTGATGAAAAATGCGTAAAAGAACAGAAGAGAAAAGAAGGAGTAGTTTAAAATTAGTAGATGAACTTCAAAAGCTAAAATTAATGACCGAGCAAATTCTGCCGCAAGTTCTGGATAAAATTTTGAGTGACACCAAAACGCCGGATGATGTTTTTTCCGCTTTGGTGCCGGCTTTAGGCGAGGTGTTAAATTGCGATCGGGTATTTCTCTACCTCCGCAATCCTGAAACGCAAAGGGGCAGAGTACCTTACTGCTGGCGTCGCAACTCGAACTTTCCAGAGATTGGGGACGCGGAATGGAAAAAAGAACCCGAATCTTTAGGGGAAGAAGACCCTTTATTTGCAGCAGCTTTGCGAACTGAACCGTCGATTTTTGTTGAGGATGTTGAGACAGCCAATCCTGAAGTTGTCAACAAAAATTTTGAGGCAAAAGAGTTCGGACATCGAGCTTTGATTCACGCTCACCTTTGTGCTGACGGCTTATTGTGGGGGGTTTTGCAGCCTTGTATGTTCGATCGCCCCAGAGTTTGGACTGACTTCGATCGCCAAGTTATCGCAGCAGTTACAGAAAAATTTTCCCCTTTAGCTGTCGCTTATGTCACCGCATCAGCATCAAAAGATGAGCGATAAAAATCAATAATTTACCTGTAGGCAGCGGGTGGGTAATGAATAAATGTCAAGTTAAGACTAAAACCACGTCTAGGTCGGGGTTTTATCCGAATTTCAATGCCCTTCCCGGCCGAGAAAAGAATGTTTCCTCAATCCCCCCTTTTTTAGTTAGGGGGCATTGAGGAACTAATTTTCAAACAAAAGTCGGGTACTAAATTTGAGCTGATTGTTATCACTAATGGTGAGGTGTGCATCGCCCTAGGGATAGACTTGGTGCACAATTCCTGTTTAAAAAACGCCCCAATTTTGAATACCCCGACTGCTGAAAACCCCTTGGGCCCGACTAATATCATCCTCAGCGCCATCTACTACTACCAAATAATCGCCCGCGTGCAGGCGATCGGTGTAAGTTCTAGCTGTTTCTTCGGGAATTCCCAAGTCAGTCAAGGCCTTCACCACCCCACCGAAAGCTGCCGCTGAGACGCCAGTGCTTGCTACGCTAGCCACCAGTGAGGCGCCCAAAGTGCCCGCTGCAATCATCGGCCCGATTCCGGGAATAGCTAAACTTCCGAGACCCACTAGCACGGTGGCTAAAGCACTATTTGTCAGAGTGTCTGCTACCACTCCTGCTCCTGTGTCTAGATTTTTATCGCCTACCTGAGCGATCGTTTGAGTCTCGCCTACAGACTCGCCTGCCTCCCTAGCAACAACCGAAACTTTATCCATTGGAAACCCGGAAGATTTCAATTCTGTCAGAGCTTGCTCTGCCTCTTCGCGGTTAGAAAACAATCCCAACGCGCGGGTTTGATTGCTTGTTACCATATCTTTCTTCTTATCTCCTGTCCAATTAAACTCAAATTCAAGCCTAATTATTGCGCTTGTTTTCAATCAGTTATATTGATATTTTTCGATGTTTATCTTCAGCATTCATCTATCTGTAGATATAACCTGAAAAACAGCAACAACAGTTATAAAATCAGCGCCCCAAATCGTGCATGGCATTAATCTCGATCGCACATCTTTGAGTCAGCGCTTGCAACTCCTCGCGATCCGACGAACCGGGCGCTTCAATTAGCTTGCCAATTCGCACCGTCAGCGGCACCGGACGCGGCATTCCAGAACCTTTCGACGAAATCGCGTGAGTTCCCCACAAACTAACAGGTAACAGCGGCGCTTTTGCCTTAGCAGCTATCAGCGCAGCACCTAATTTCGGTTCAGTAATTCTGCCGTCTGGCGTGCGAGTTCCCTGCAAAAATACACCCGTCGCCCAGCCGTTTTCCAAAGAGTTGATAGCCGAGCGAATTGCGCTGCGATCGGCACTTTCCCGCTTAACTGGATAAGCACCGTAAAGCGTAATTGCCTGCTTCAAAATAGGAACTTTAAATAACTCTTCCTTTGCCATAAATGCGACGGGTCTCCTCATGCAATTCGACAAAATCGGAGGGTCAAAATCGCTGGCGTGATTGCTGACTACCACCACAGGCCCTTCTGTCGGAACATTTTCTGCACCGTAGATGCGGCCTCGAAAGTACAGGTGCAGCATCGGGCTGACAATTGACCATTTAAATAAATAGTAGAGAAGTAAACTTTCAACTGGTTCGCGACTTTTGCTCACAGAAAAACCTTAAATTTTAAATTACATCGAATATTAGCCTATCAGTTCAGCAATCAAAAAAGTAGCACTACACGGATTTTGACACGGATACACGGATAGGCCAAGCGATCGGACTGTTTAGCTAATTGGCTAAGTTGACTATGATCACTGTATCCGTGTTTATGCGCGTCGTGCTGTTAGATGATTCGGCGGTTGAAACCGCTTTGCAAGCTGGTGTAGCGCCAGAATTTATTCTGGCGAATTCTTTGCAAAGGCTCAATTTCCGGCCAGCATAGCTTTCTGTCCCTCCGAAGAAGTCGCGTAGCCCAAGAAATCCTTAACTGCTTGGCTAGGAGGATTTTTGTAGGCGTAGTACAACTGCCGCTGGTAAGGATAGTTACCAGCATCCGTAGTCGCACCGTTGATTGGAACAACGCGCACCGTTTTCTGATTGACTACTTGAGCGAAAGTCGCATAGCCTATGCCGTTGTTGCCTAAAGCTTGCAGCAGGGGAGTTGTCGCATCTCGATCGAGCGTGGTAATATTTGCCGTCGTGCCAAACTCGCCACCTCGGAGCACTTGTTCTTTAAACGTTTGGTGAGTGCCACTAACTGCGGGTCTGTTAATTACTTTCATCGGGCCCGCCGGGCCGCCGACTTTCGACCAGTCTTGAGTATTTCCCTTAAAAATATCTTGAACTTGAGCCGAGGTTAAACCTCCTTTGAAGGGGTTGTTAATGCCAACTACAATGGCGATCGTATCTAGGGCAACAGGCACCGCTGCCAAACCCTGACCTTGTGGTTGAGCCGTCAAAGGCTGCGATACCGCAGCAATATCGGCTGTTCCTGCCACCAAATCTTGAATTCCCTTTGCAGAACCGTTAGCTTGGGAATCAACTCTAGTGCCAGGAAACTTGGCTTGAAAGCCATTCTTAAGATTGAGGTTGATTGTCACCATACTGGTAGAACCTTGAATCCTGACAGTCGTACCCGCAGGAACAGAAGCTGGAAGCGCAAAGGAACTAGCTGCAACAGGCGAAGAAGCACCGCCGACTACTGGCGCGACGGGAAGTGGGACGACATCGCCTGCAGGTGTGGGAGTGGGGGGATTGTTACTAACATCTTGCGACGCTGGTTTGTTGAGAAAAAAGAACCAACCGCCACCGGCTAGCAAGAGAAATAACAGGATAAAAACTATGGGGGGAGGCCCGCTCTTCGCCATAAAATTGTCCTTAGCTGGGAAGTTCTTTGTTGTTGGAGTCGTCTAACATTTGTAACCTACGATTAACTTCATCGTCTAAGGTCATATTTTCTAATTCGGCCTGAAGTCTTTCTTGGGGGTTCTCAGATATTTCTGCTAAAGCTTGCTGTTTGAGGTTGCGGCCGTGGACGGCGTTTTTGGCTTGCTCAAACTGCGATCGAGCTGAATCTATACTGAGGTCGTTGTTGACTTTGGATATGGCTCCGAGGGCTTCGTTAATCTCTGCCATATCTTTCATATTTTGCATATCGGTTTTGTAAGCTTCCAGCTTCATCCGTTCTCGATTTAGCTTGTCTTTGGAAGCGTTGACGTATTGTTCGGCTTGTTTTACTTGGGATTCTAATTGCGGCAGAATTTGTTCTGTCTGAATTACCTTCGCCATTGCCAAGCGGGCTGCTTCTTCGTTGCCATTGCGCTGGGCTGTGATGGCTTGGCGCTCTACGGTTTGCATTTCCCTAACTTTTTCTTCATATTTCGTTTTGGCGCGCTGGTAGGCTGCAACTTGGGTGGACACTGCTGCTGCTAGCTTTTGCACTGATTCTTGCATGGATCGCAGTGACTCTTCGGCTACCGCCACCGACACCTGGCCGCCGGATTCTACGGGCAGTCCCCACATCCAGTTCCAGGCACCTACTATGGTTCTGCCTGCCTTGTCGCCCATCAACCAGTAAAGGACTTTTTTCATATAAGTAGCAGATAAGCTTGGTTTTTATGCCTAGTGTATATCAGGATTTGTCGATCGCCCCGTCAATCGATTTTAGATTTTAGATTTTAGATTTTAGAATTGAAGCATTGACCCCACGGATAAATTCGGGAGATCCTTTATCGGATACAGGTTTTTTATTTCTGGACGGATGAATCCGGGGGCTTGTATCCTGGATGCTTTCGGTCAGGTCGATCGATTTCTCGATTTTTGATTAATATTGTCTAACTGTCTGGATCGTCTATCCCCAATTTGCAAAACAGGCAATATTCGGATTTGCCTGTTTTGCGATTCGTTTTTGGGCAATCTTCGGATCGATTAACTCTCAATTTTATAACCTGCCGTTTAATAACAGGCTAAAAATAGATTAAGCGGGTAAATCTGCAAAACTGCTAACATTTACCAATGCTAAATCGGGACAAGTCCGTTTGATCAAACCTGTGAGAACTTTGCCGGGGCCAATTTCCACTACCCGATCAATTCCTTGTTGTGGCAATTGCAGGGAAATTTCTCGCCACCGCACGCCTTTGGTCATCTGCTGAGTCAACCGCTGCTTTAAAGTTGCTGCGCTGGTAGTGGCTGACGGTTCTGCGTTCGAGAGCACCAGCATTTTAGCATCGGAAAACCTTGCAGACTTTAAGGCTAGTTGAAACTCGGCAGCCACTGATGCCATCAGGGGAGAGTGAAAAGCACCGGAAACATTCAATTTAACGGCGCGTTTGACTTTGATTTTGGCAAGCAAATCTTCTACTGCTGCGGGCGTTCCAGAAATCACGACTTGTGCTTCGCTGTTGTCGTTTGCCAGCACCACGTCTCGGCTGTATTGAATTTGCAGTTCTAGTTCCTGCCTGTCGAACCCGATCAAAGCCACCATTTGACCGCCGGAGGCAGTGTCCATGAGTTCGGCGCGACGTTTGACTAAGCGTAATCCGGTTTCAAAGTCAAAGACGCCTGCTGCGTAGAGGGCAACATATTCTCCTAAACTGTGACCGGCAACTACCGCTGGTCGATCGCTTTTTTCTCGCACTAAGTCGGCCAAAATACTTTCTACTACGAACAAGCAAGGCTGAGTGTAGAGAGTCCGAGATAGTTTTGCTTCTTCTTTTTGGCAAACTTCCGGGACAGACCAGCCTAAAATTTCTTTAGCGAGCTCAAATTTGGCTTTGGCTGTTGGCAAGTTTAATAAGTCTGCACCCATCCCGATCGCCTGGGAACCTTGTCCGGGAAATACCCATGCTGTTTTAGTCATTTTTCCGGTAATCTGCTAATTGGTGGTTGCTAATTGGTGATTGCAAAAATTCTTTCTTTCCCGCTTCTAAGTTCGCTCGCTGGTATCCGCTATCTTTCGGTTAACGAACTCTCTACTCGCGACTCATAATTCTAACATCTAACTGCGATTTTTACCAGGTTTATTTTTTTTTGCTACTTTAATTTGATTAATAGGCGTAGCACAATTTTCAACCTTCAAACCGGGGAAAGTCGATCGAAGAATAGAGGATGTTCCATTTCAGCACGCCCTTGTCAATAACTGCTGTCCGGCTGGTGCACCGCTGCGAACCTTGCCCTATGTATGGCGTGTTAAAGGATTTGTATTTTACTCGATCGAACTCCCGACAATAACCGGAGCAAGTTTACAGCCGGCCGCCAAATATTACCTTCCCCATTGAAAAATCGCAGCCCCCCAAGTCAAACCTGCACCGAAACCAGCAGCAGCAATAGTATCGCCCGCTTTAACTTTACCCAGACGCACGGCTTCGTCTAAGGCAAGGGGAATTGAAGCGGCTGAGGTATTGCCGTAATTCGCCAAATTGCTGATTACTTTTTCGGGGGGAATCTTTAGCCTTTGGGCAACTGCATCAAGAATCCGCTGATTGGCTTGGTGCAACAACAGCCAGTCAATTTCGGCGACGCTGATATTGGCCCGAAACATAGCTTTTTCTATGACTTCCGGCACTTTTCTCACGGCAAAGCGATAGATTTCTTGACCATTCATTGTGATGGGTTCAAATCCGCCAACTCCGACGCTGACGCCCTCAATTAATTCTTTTGACTCGGCTTTGTAAGCCAAATTGAGAGACGAATTTTGTGTGCCGTCGCTGCGAATTTCAAATCCCAAAAAGGAATCGACTTCTGAAGCTTGCAATACCACCGCACCTGCACCGTCTCCAAATAGAATGCAAGTACCCCGATCCGACCAATTCACCCAGCGAGATAAAATATCTGCTCCGATCAGCAAAACATTTTGATAAACCCCTGTCCGAATGAACTGCGAGGCTGTCACTAAACCAAAAATAAAGCCCGAACAAGCTGCTGTTAAATCAAAAGCCACAGCTTTTGTCGCGCCCAATTGATATTGAATTTTACTGGCAGTGCCAAACAAATCGTCAGGACTCGAAGTCGCCAAAATAATTAAATCGATATCTGTCGGCGAAATTTCTGCCATGGCGATCGCCTTTTGAGATGCCTCTGTGGCTAAATCGCACAAAGAAGTGCGATCGTCCGCCAGCCTGCGGGAACGAATGCCCGTCCGCGCGCCAATCCACTCGTCAGAAGTTTCTACTATCTGACTCAAACCGTTATTATCCAGCGAAACCTGCGGTGTACAAGAACCGCTACCTGTGACGGCAATGCCGAACCCTGATTGCTGCAACATTCCTCTCCATTTATGAGCGATCCATCTAGAAATTAAAAATTAAAAACTCCCAATTAAAATTATTTTTTAAACTTCTGAAATTACTTTTTTTAAGCAAAACAGTTGGTTTAATCTGACATTTTTAATTTTACATTTTTAATTTTTAATTCCTACTTACTGCCTCTAATTCACAGCTTCTTGTTCCAGAGCGCTTTGGTTATTGGACGATCGAATTCGCTCCAGCACTTGGTTGTCAATAGCCTCCTTCGCCAAACGAATGGCATTAAAAATCGAGCCAGCTTGAGACGAACCGTGGCTGATAATGCAAACTCCAGCAACGCCCAATAGCAAACCGCCGCCGTGTTCAACGTGGTCTACCCGCTGCTTGAATCCTTGCAAGCTTTTTTGCAGCATAGGGTCGTTCATTTGATGTTGGAGTCCTTTGACCAACTCTTCCTTAAGCACCTGGACTACGACTTCGCCCACAGCTTCGGCAAACTTCAACAACACGTTGCCTACAAACCCGTCGCAGACAATCACGTCGAATTTCCCCGACAGCACGTCGCGGCCTTCGGCATTGCCCACAAAAGGAATGTTCGGGTTGTCCACCAATAACTGGTGAGTTCGCACTGCGGCGTCGTTGCCTTTAGAAGGTTCTTCGCCAATGTTGAGCAGGCCGATTTTAGGTTCGGCGACGCCCAGCACGCACTGGCTGTAAATAGTTCCCATAAGAGCGAACTGCTCCAAAAATTTGGGGCGGCAGTCCACGTTAGCGCCGACATCGAGAATGAGTACAGAGCTGCCCGGTATCATTGTCGGCAAAACCGCACCGATCGCAGGGCGATCGATTCCGGGGAGCCGGCCCAACCTGAGCAGGGCAGCAGCCATTGCCGCGCCGGAGTGACCGGCGGACACCACAGCATCAGCTTGCTGCTGCTTTACCAAGTTCATCGCTACGTTAATCGAAGCGTTGGGCTTGCGTTTGAGGGCACTCAAAGGTTCTTCGTGCATTTCCACCGCTCCTTCAGAAGGAACGATTTCTAGCTGACCTGTACAGACGCGGCCGATCGCGTCTTGTTGCCGGAGCGAGTCTTCTATTTGCTGCGGGTCGCCCACGAGCAAAATCTCTACGCCTAATTCTTCTTGTGCCTTAAGCGCTCCAGCTACAACCTCGGCGGGGGCATGATCCCCACCCATAGCGTCTATTGCAATTCTTGCGCGTGTCGATCCCATTGACCAATGTTTGAGAAACACTAAAAATTCTACCAGGAAGTCAGGAGCGTGAATCCATAAGTCTGAATAAAGAACTAAAATCCGCTCGCTAGGGCGATCGGACAATTCTTATTTCCGACTACTCTGATAGAACTTGTTTTGTCACTACTTTACTATTTTTGACGGCATATTGAAAAAATCAATGAAATAGTTTACATGACCGCAAGCACTTTAGTCCGGGAACGCCGGATTCATCCGTGGAGCAAGAAAAAAGCTCCCCATCCTCATCACTTGCCCCCGGATTTATCAGTGGGAGCGCTTTCTTCAATTCTTTAATCTCAAATCTCAAATCGATTGACTTTAGGAGTAAAAAATGCTGGATTTATTTAGCTCAGGGATGATGTCTCTGTGGCTGGACATGGCTGGGGTAGGCACTGCCGCGCCTAATGCTGCGTCAGTGCTGGCTTGGCGGGGAGGGATACCCGGGTTAGTGGTGGCCGAAGATTTGGCTTTTGGGCGAATAAATGCGGCAAATCCAGACTTGCCTGCAGAAGCGACAGTGCGGGAATATTTAAAAGAGTTGAAAGACAAAAACCTGATTGATGGAAATCAGGGAATTTGGGTGCAAGCGGGAATGGTGCCACTGGTAAGTCAGCAGGGGAAGACGCTGATGCCTGGGGCTTCGCTGACTAAGATTGCAACTTCTCTGGCGTCGCTGGAGACTTGGGGCCCTGATTATCAGTTTGAAACGCGGTTCCGGGGAACTGGGCCGATTAGGAATGGGGTGTTGCAGGGAGATTTGGTGGTCAGCGGCGGGGGCGATCCGCTGTTTGTGTGGGAGGAGGCGATCGCCGTTGGCAATGCTCTCAATCAAATGGGTATCAATCGTGTGGCAGGGAATTTGGTGGTGACAGGCAATTTTCGCATGAATTATCAGTCCGATCCTTTGGCCGCGGGGGAGATACTGCGGCAAGCTCTTGAGGGTAGCAATTGGCCTGCGGACGTGGTGGCAATGTATTCTAAGATGGCTCCGGGAACTAGAAAGCCGCAAGTAACGGTGGCCGGCAGCGTCATTGCTGAGAAATTTGTGACTTCGGGGCGTTTGCTGCTGAAGCGCCGATCGCTCCCTTTAGCCGAAATTCTCAAGCAGATGAACGTCCACAGTGATAATGAAATAGCTCAGATGCTGGCAGACGATTTGGGCGGGGCAAAAATAGTGCAGCAGCAAGCGACTTGGGCTGCGGGGGTGCCGGAGGAGGAACTTCAATTAGTTAACGGTTCGGGATTGGGAGTGGAAAATCGGATGTCTCCGAGGGCGGCTTGTGGGATGATGCAGGCGATCGGGCGCAACCTTCAGACGACTGGGCTGACGATTGCTGACTTGTTTCCGGTGTCCGGGCGCGATCGAGGAACTTTGGAACACCGACACATTCCGCGATCGGCTGTGGTGAAAACTGGTACTTTGGACACGGTGATTGCTTTGGCTGGAGCCATACCCACGCGCGATCGGGGTTTAGTGTGGTTTGCAATTATTAATCGCGGCACCGATTGGGACTCTTTGAGAGCACAGCAAGATATATTTTTGCAAAAATTGGTGCAGCAGTGGGGAACTGTATCGATTTTGCCAGTAGCAATTACACCGCACATTGACGGCGCCAGACCTGCCTTAGGGGCAGCAAATCGTAGCGATATTTTGGTCGGAGGTTAAGAAATAGGGGTTGAGTTGGGGTTCGGGGAAGGAGCACTGACAAAATAGCTTAGAATTGAAACAAGACTATTGTGCAAGAAGATGATCAAACTGCGATTGAAGAGATACGGGAAAAAACGCGAGACAAGCTACCGGATTGTAGCGATGAACAGTTCTACCCGCCGCGACGGCCGTCCCTTAGAAGAGCTCGGCTATTACAACCCCAGAAATAACGAAACCAGGCTGGATGTTCCAGCGATTGTCAAGCGCCTGCAAGACGGCGCTCAGCCAACTGACACTGTGCGTGACATCCTGAGAAAAGCCCATGTATTTGAACAAGTCGGAGCCGGAGCCAACGTTGAATCCAGCACAGCAACAGTCAGCTAGTCCCAACTATGCTGGACTGGTTAAGTTTTTAATTGGGCCTTTTTTAGAGACCCCAGGCTCTTTGCGGGTTGATTGCGAACTGCACCCGCGCCAATCGCGGGTCTGGGTTAGGCTGGCTTTTGAAGATCCCGACAAAGGCCGGGTTTACGGTAGGGGCGGACGCAATATTCAGGCGATTAGAACTACGCTCGAAGCGGTGGCGCAGACGGCGGGTCAGTCGCTCTACTTAGATATATACGATGGTGAAGCGGGTGATCGCGGATCTGGCCCGCCCAGGGGCGATCGCGATCGCCCGGATCGCGACCGCCCAGATCGCGATCGGCCAGATCGTGGCTCGCGGGAGCCGCGAGGCGACTTCCGACCCCGGACGCCACCTCCGTCGCCGAGTCCCTTAGCTAGCAGAACTCCGAGAGAACAACCTCGCCGTACTAACACACCTACGTTTAGAACGAGCAGAAATACTCCCGGTTATTAGCTAACTGCAGAACCCAGAAAGAATTTTAGATTTTAGATTGCCTGTTGTAGACTTTGTATTACAAGCCCCGTTTGGTTTGAAATTGCCGATTTTGCGATCGGAAACAAATGTAAAATTTAAAATTTCAAATGTCAGCGGCATCAGGTTAATCTAAAATCTAAAATTTCCCATCTAAAATCTAAAATTGCCTGACTTAATAGAAGGGAGATTTGATTTGTGCCTCAAGCACCAAACTCATTTGGGAGCTAAATCTAAAAGACGCCTTAGATACTAGGTAAAACCTAGTAACTGGCGTCTTTTTGTTCGCAAATAGTGACAGGTTGAACGTTTAGTTGTTAACTATTAATTGCTTATTTGGAGGAGCTTATGTTGGCATGAATGAAAAACTAATAATAGAGTTACCGAGCACCCAAAGCGCAATGTCGCTGGCCGGTCATCAAGAAGAAAACCTGAAAATGATCTCTAAGCAAACCGGTGCTAACGTGGTAATGCGAGGGCAAGAACTGCTGATTTCCGGCACAAAAAGTCAAGTAGAATTGTGTCATAAATTAGTGCGATCGCTCTCCGACTATTGGAAATCCGGCAAAAATATTACCGGAGTTGAAATCCAGACGGCACGCCAAGCTTTGGATACCAACCGCCAAGGCGATTTACAAGACTTGCAGCGAGACGTTCTCGCCAGAACCCGCCGCGGCGAAGAAATTAGAGCCAAAACCTTCAAGCAGCGGCAATACGTCCAAGCAGTACGCACACACGATCTGACATTTTGCATTGGCCCTGCTGGTACTGGCAAAACATTTCTAGCAGCTATTTTCGCCGTACAAGCGCTGTTAAGCAAGCAGTACGAACGGCTGATTTTAACCAGGCCAGCCGTGGAAGCTGGCGAAAAATTAGGGTTTTTGCCAGGAGATTTGCAGCAAAAAGTCGATCCATATTTGCGCCCGCTTTACGACGCCCTGCAAGAAATGATCGACCCTGAAAAAATGGCCGATTTAATGGAAAGAGGCTTGATAGAAGTAGCTCCTTTAGCTTATATGCGGGGCCGCACTCTCAGCAATGCTTTCGTAATTTTGGACGAAGCTCAAAATACGACGCCGGCTCAGATGAAAATGGTGTTGACTCGTCTGGGCTTTCGATCGAGAATGGTAGTAACGGGGGATATCACTCAAACAGATTTGCCACCAAACCAACAGTCGGGATTGTCAGTCGCCCAAAACATTCTACGCAACGTTGAGGGCATTGCTTTCTGCGAATTCTCTCAGGCGGATGTGGTACGACATCCTCTAGTGCAGCGGATTGTCGCTGCTTACGAACTGCACGAAACATAGTCAGTAGTCAGTAGTCAGTAGTCAGTAGTCAGTAGTCAGTAGTCAGTAGTCAGTAGTCAGTAGTCATTGGTTGTTAGTGATTGTTGTTTTTAATTACCAATAATCAATGCCCAATGTCCCATGCCCAATGCCCAATGCCCAATGCCCAATTCCAAATACCCAATACCCAATTCCAAAATTAAATTATGCCTAACCTGAAAGAGTTCTTGGAAGCTTGCGAACAATTGGGAACGCTGCGTTTAATCGTGACTAGCAGCGCGGCGGTGCTGGAAGTGCGCGGTTCAATTCACAAGCTGTTTTATGCGGAGTTGCCGAAGGGAAAGTATGCCAATATGCACGCCGAAATATTTGAGTTTCACTTGAATATGGACAAAATTAAACAGGTGAAGTTTGAAACTGGTGAGGCAAAAAGAGGCAATTTCACTACTTATGTAATCCGTTTTCTGGACGAACAAAATGAGGCTGCTTTGAGCGCGTTTTTGCAGTGGGGAAAGCCGGGGGAATACGAACCAGGACAGGTGGAAAATTGGCACGAATTGAAGGAAAAATACGGGGAGGTTTGGGAACCTGCACCTGTTGAGGCTCTTTAAAAGATAGGTTTTTCCACCTTTAAATTGCATATTGGGGGCGGGCAGGATGCCCAACCCCTACTCCCCACAAGCAGAACATTTATTTTTGTGCAACAGGCATCTTGCCTGTTTATGAAAATGGTATAAAATATGATGTTTAACTGATTTGTTGTCTGATTTTTGAATTAATGAACCGCAGAGGGCGCAGAGAAGAGATAAAGAAGAGAAAGAGAGACAGAAAATTAGTTGTTTGAATGTAATTGGGTATGAAGGTAATTTGGAGTTTTTGTCTGGTTTTGGCGGTACTGCTGTGGGGTGGCGTTGCGAGGGCGGGGGTTTTGGGCGATCGCATATCAAGTTTTCCCGATTGGGAAAGCAAGCCTTCTATCGCTGTAGCTAAGGGAGATTTGGTATATCCAGACTGGATGGCGGGGAATTGGGATGTTGCTAGCACTTTGGTAGATTTAGCCTCTCCTTTAGCGCCAAATATTGTCACGCCAGGGTTTGAAAGCAACCGCCAGTATTTGCAGCAGCCGATATTATTTAAAGTGCGATTTCAACCTGAAAAAAATCTTGGGTTAATTTCTAATTATACATTGAAAAAGGCTCAAAAGATTGTAGCCGATCGCACTTTTAACGGTTTGAATATTGCCAAGGCTTATTTAGGCGATCGTGGCGTACTTTCAGTGAAAGTCGATCCGACCAATCCCAACCGCCAAATTACTGTTTTGAAAGGGGAACGCCAATTAATTTCGATTGTTACCAGTCGGGGAACTGAGACGCCGAATCCTCGCGAGTTTGTGTCTACAGAGATTTCTCAGCAGATTTTTCGGGGAGAGTCTGATATTTATTTAAACGAGGTGGAAACTACAACTGCTTATCAAGTTGTTGGAGGTGGGAAAAATGGCGATTCTGCGAGTAAAAGAATTGAGGCGGATCAGGTGACAGCGATTTATTTGTCGCCACAAGACCCGGATTATTTTGCGGCTGGGGGGCATCCTGTGGCTTTGTACCGATATCGGTTGGAGTTGGTGCGGGCATAATTAAACTGTCATCTCGATCTACCTAGCAACTTCAACTTCAACCAATCCATTATCGACTCGCAAGGTCGTGTGATCAATACTTGGGCTGATGTGATTAACCGCGCTAACTTGGGTATGGAAATGATGCACGAACACAATGTTCACAACTTCCCGCTTGATTTGGTTGCTGGCGAAACAACTCCTGTAGCAATGGTTGCTCCTTCTATCAATGGCTAAGTTTTAGCTTTTGATTGACCAATAGCGCTCCTAGGGCGTCGGTTCAGTATTAGGAGTTGACAAAAAAAGGAATTTATGAAATTAGCCAGTGCATGAGTTCGACTCT
>NZ_JAUBPI010000056.1:0-42271 GCF_036700645.1 Microcoleus sp. S36b_A4
AAGTTTCCCACGATCCCAGACCCATGCAAATACTACCCTTGACAATTTCCCTTTTTCCTTAACTTGTCACCAATGGTAAACAACTGCTGCCTGACCTCGATATTCGGCGGCCCAGTTGTAGCGGACGGGCAAGCCGAATTCATCGATTTCGCCAGTTGTTTCTCCGTACAAGGCGAAATCTCGAATGCGGCCCGATGCGCGTCCCTGAAATTCAGCTTTCATCCCGGCGTGGGCGACGACTAATTTTCCGCCATCGAGGACGTAATGCCCGATCAAACTATCTAAAAATTGGCTAATTTCTCGTACTGCTGATTCGCGCAATTCATCGGGTAAAGCGGCAATTTCTGCTAAGGTTTGTTCGAGTCCGTGGTTGATTTTGACATTTTTGCCGTTGAGTTTTCGCAGCAGTTTGATGTCGTGATTTCCAGGCACGCACAAAGCTGTTTCTGCGAGTACCATGTTTCGCACGAGTTTGAGGGTGTCGAGAATGCGCGGGCCCCGATCGACCAAATCGCCCAAAAACACGGCTTTACGGCCCTCCGGGTGCGCGTAAGCGGGAAAATTTCCCAAATCGGATTCGCTGGATTTTTCGATAATTTGATAGCCCAACTGTTGCAGCAATTGTTCCAATTCGTCGCAGCATCCGTGAACGTCGCCGATGATGTCAAAAGGGCCGCAGTCGTGTTTGCGGTTGTTCCACAAAGGTTGTCTCTCGACTTCTACGGCGTCGATTTCCTCTGGGGAACGGAGGACGTAAACGTAGCGAAATCCTTCCCTATCTAGAGATTTGAGCGATCGCTTTAAATTCTGAACGTGGCGGCGAATTACATGATTTCCAAAATTGCGGTTTGCACGTTGTTGATTGCGATCGGCACACAATTTTTCTGGTAAATCTAGAACAATAGCAACCAAAAAGCAATGGTATTTTCGGGCTAATTCCACCAAAGATTTGCGGCTTTCCGGCTGAACGTTGGTGGCATCAATCACAGTTAGCTTACCTGCGGCCAGACGTTTAGCAGCGATTAAATGCAATACTTCAAAAGCATCAGCGGTGGCCGCTTGATTGTTTTCGTCGTCGGAAACCAGACCGCGGCAGTAATCCGATGAAATGATTTCTGTAGGTAGGAAATGCTGCCGCGCAAAGGTGGATTTGCCTGAACCGGATGCACCGATGAGAACGACTAAAGATAGTTCTGGAAAAGTAATTTTCATTGTTTAATAATATAGATTTTTTACTCGTTACCAGGCTCTGCTTGGTAACGCAGATCCATAGGCTCTGCCTCGAATTCTCATCGAACCTCGCGAGGCAGAGCCTCTGGGCATCGGTTTACTCGTTTTACTCGTTACCAGGCTCTGCTTGGTAACGCATATGCAGAGGCTCTGCCTCGAATTCTCATCGAACCTCGCGAGGCAGAGCCTCTGGGCATCGGTTCCCAGGCTGTGCCTGGGAACCAGTGAATATTATTATTCAGCAAACATCTGTACCAAAGTATCTAAAACTGCTTTTTGTTCGTCAGCGCTGATTTGACCGAGATATTTAACTAATCGATTTTTGTCAACAGTCCGAATTTGATCGAGGACGATTTGCCCATCTTGGCCTTGAAAATGACAATCTATGCGGCTGGGATATGGTCGCCCCTTCGTTGTCATTGGAGCAATGATGACAGTGGCAATGCGCTTGTTCATCTCATCTGGTGAAATCACCAAACAAGGTCTAGGTTTCCGAATTTCACTGCCAACAGTGGGATCAAGGTTAACTCGAAAAACATCAAAACGTTTGACTACCATTGCCACTCCAGTTCCTCCCACTCCGTAGTGGTGACATCATCAAGAAGGACATCATCATGTTGCTCTGCCATTTTTGCGAACGCTTCCTCCCAGCCGGCACGCGGTTTTTGGGCTCCAGAAATGACGATCCAACCGGCAGGCGGTTTTTGGGCTGAACCAATGACGTACCAATCGGCACCCGGTTTTTGGGCTGCACGAATGACGATCCGATCGCCGTGAACTTCGATTTCTACTGCTTCGCTAATACCAATTTGCTCTAACAAAGATTTGGGAATGCGAATGCCCTGAGAATTGTCAATTTCAACGATCTGGGTTTGAATAGATTTACTCATAGCGGAAGCCTGAATTTTTCCAAGTTTAACTATATTGTAAGCACAAACAGACCGTGGGTATTATTTTCACTGACCGAATACTGCCATTTGCGTAGGCGAACCCACTTCCAAATCCTCCGATCCAACGGAGCGAAACTCCACCCCAAAACCAAACCGTTCAGCAACCCCATTCGCCCAAGTCTGAAACTCTGCGCGCGTCCACTCAAAACGGTGATCGCGGTGGCGAAATTTGCCCGCAGGCAAGTTTTCAAACCTAACGTTATATTCAATATTTGGAGTTGTGACGATCGCACTTTTGGGTCGGATAAATTCAAACAAAACCCGCTCAAAAGCAGCTAACCGTTCTAAATCCAGATGTTCGATCACTTCAATTACCGCCGCCGCATCAAAACCAGTCAAGCGGGTGTCCCGATAAATCAGCGAACTTTGAATTAGTTGAATCCGAGATTGTTGTGCGGGAGACAACCGATCGATTTGCAAACGTTCCCTGGCAATTTCCAATGCGCGATAGGACACATCGACGCCTGTAATTTGTTCGATCGAGCTTTCTTTCAAAAGCAATTTCAGCAGTTTTCCCTCACCGCAGCCCAAATCTACCACTCGCTTAGCACCACTTTCCTTTAAAACCTCCGTCACAGCTTCCAAACGCTCTTGATTCAAGCTAATTCGCTGTTCTAAAACTTCCTCTTCTTGCTGATGAGAAACTTCGAGCTCATCAGGGTAAATATTATCTTCTTCTCCTAACTGTGCCACAGCAATTCGCGTCAAACGGCGCTGGCGTTTCAGATAGCGGTTGGCAATTTGTTCGCGGGCGGGATGCGCGTTCAACCAACCTTCGCCGTGACGCAATAACTTCTCGATTTCCTCATCGCCCACCCAATAATGTTTGTCGTCATCCAACACGGGAATTATCACGTAAAGATGGCTTAACAAATCCGCCAAACGAACTGTATTTTGCAGTTCTACAGAAAAGTAAGGACTCGCGCCCCACTCGGGAAATTGCTCGTCAAGAATCAGGGGTTTTGCTGCGACTTGATAGCCCAGCGGCTCAAACATTTGCCGCAGGAACTTCTCGCCACCGCGACAGGGCAAAACCGACAGATTAACTGTCAAAGGAATAGCTGTTTCTGCGAGTTCTGGGCGGTCTTTGCAGCGACCGGATAGAGCTGTACTAAAGACTTTGGCGAGGGCGACAGACAGAAACGAAGAGGCAACGTAGGGGCGATCGTTCACGTATTGTTCGAGGGGGCGATCGCCCGATTTCGACTTGCCCCGCACCAAACCAACCGGATCGACATCTAACAGTAAAGCCGCCGTGCACCTTTCTGCATTTGCCTCTGGATAAAACACGCTGGCTTGCCCGAAAGTCATCGGAAAGGATTGATGGCGATCGGGATGTTTGTGCAGCAAATAACCCAAATCTGTAGCAGGGACGCGAGTTGTAGAGATGGTTAGTAACATAATATTAGGAATTGGGCATCGGGCATAGGGCATCAGCTATTGGCAATTTGTAATTCCTCCTAATGACTAATGACTAATGACTAACGACTACTAAGATTTCTGTTTTTCCACACTGCCCAAATCCAACTTAGCCCGCAACTCCTCCTTAATCCGATTTAAAATAGAATCCTCATCCAAAGAAGACAAAATCTTGCTCACCACAGCCTTTGGCCCATCATCTCCCCAAGAAGCACCATTAGCCAAATAAGCCTTAGTAACTTGACCGATTCCGTAGGAAGAAACCCCCGCGATCGCAGCTTGCGTTACCGCCACAGACAAATAAGGCCCTAAAGCCAAACCCCCCGTCGCCGGCGTCGCCAAACCCAACAAGCCTTTCAAAGAACTCAAACCAAAATTAGCCAACAATTCACCCGCAGTAATTCCCCCCATACTAATCGCAATCTTTTGCAGCAATTCCACCGCGCCCGCTTCCGTCATCGCAATGCCGTAAACTTTAGATAAAGTTAAGATCATCACCACATCAATTACCGCACCGCTAAGAATATCAACTACAGTAATTGGATTAAGTGCGATCGCCACCGCTTTAGTCATTACCCCGTTCCAGATAATTCGATTAGCCGCGTCATCTCGAATCTCCATTTTTCGCTGCACCAACTGCTCGTTAATATCCCCCGCACACAGCATCGTATTCAGCGCCACCAAAGACTTGCCTTCTCGGTCTAAAATCTCCAAAATCTTTAATTTTAAATCTTGCACTTGTGGCAAACTGCGAGTCATTTGCACACCCATACTGCCGTCGGGACGGCGCACCGCCCTCGCTGTCAAAGGCGAAGCCGCCGCCATCACAATTTCATCGGGAGACAACAATTCTCTGACGCGATCGTCTCGAATTTTATGATAAATTGCCAGCCTGTCTGCATCAGGATACTGGTCAATTTTATTAAACACTAATAACATCGGTTTTCCCGCTTCTCGCAACTGCGAAAGTGCTGCGTATTCCACCTTCGTAATGTCGCCAGCAACCACAAACAAAATCAAATCTGCTTGTTGAGCAACGCGGCGGGCTAAAAGTTCGCGAGTTTCTCCGTCAACTTCATCTATTCCCGGAGTATCGACTAATTCAACTTGCGACAAACGGTAAATAACTGGCGAAAGTCGTAGCGTAGGGGGGCGTAAGCCATCGGGCAAATTCTCATCAATTCCCTCTCCGACATCCCACTGGCCGATAGTCGTCGTGCGAGTCACCCCGTGAGTCGGGCCAGTTTCAAACACATTTTGACCTAGCAGCGCGTTCAAAACCGAAGATTTTCCCCTTCCCACCATCCCAAACACAGCTATTTGCACGCAAGCGCGCTCTAGCTTGTCGAGCATTTTCTCTAACCCACCAATTTCCGGTTCTAGTCCAGTTCGCTCTTGAACAGTCAAGTCGAGATTTTCTACTATATCTCGCAGAGCATCTTTAGCGTGGCGCAGGTTGAGTTCTGCCTGAATGTCTGCGAAGCTTAAAATTGTGTCATCTAATTCTCGATCGACATTTGAAAAATCGGAGGCTTCAGTCATTGTCACCTGGCTTTTTAACTTATTTTACCTAAAGTTGCAACAGATACAATGCTATTGTACCTGTTTCTGTCTGCTGTGTACAGCCCGCACCAGTTCGCAGCGCCCAAAAATCTGCTTTGCACAATTAGGAAATAACCGCAAGATTTCAATGTTTAATCTCCCGTGGAATCGGCGAGTTGCTAAAGCATCGGCATCTCTTCCTTGGATACTCGCAACTCCATTTTTCCGCCCACGATCCAGACATCAACAAAAGGAGTCTCTTGCACCCGAATTTCCTTTGTCTGCGTCTGGCCACCCTCCACAGCTACCTTCAACTTAACTGTGGATTCCTCAACAGGAACTTCCACCGCATCCGCGAAGGAAATCGTCAAATCCGTAGTCACGCCAGACTTGCGATAGACTTCCTGTTCATTCACTTCTACAGTCACGGTGTTATTGCTGAAACCGTCGCGAAGTTTGATAAATAAACGCATAGTGGTACTCACTTGGTAATGGTAAGGGGTCAAAAAATCTGCCTGGGGGCGATCGGGTACGCAGGTAGACCCGATCGCCAAAAGTGCCAACAGAATTATCAGGTGTCGAACCAACAACAGACTTATCATTAATGCTGTGAAGTTGTTGCTAGCAGTGTTTTGTACAAACTAACAAAAATTGCTTTACTCATTTAGTTTAAAATAAAGTAAAGCAATCTTCAGGGTAATTCACCAATTCACTTTTTACTTCTTGGCTGCCGCTCGCAATGTCTTGACTTCCATTGCTGAGATTTTGCTAAAAGTTTTGCTAACAGCATCCTCATCGCCGGTTTTAGCCTGAACCTCAGCTAAACAGGAAAGGGACATCTGTGCCGAAACAGGGTCGAGAATATTGGAATCGGCGACTGCTGTCAGCAACTTGGCGCTTTCATCCAACTCCGCAGGGCGTACAATCACCCGGGTTTCACGATCGTCGGTAATCGTTTTAAAGTCACGGCTAGCGTTGATACCCTTCACCATCCGAACATAGTTTGCCATCGCGTGTTTCGGATATTTTGCTAGAACTTCCTCAAAAGCATCGTTACCGCTTCGCAAAGACTCATCATCCGAACCCAGCAAATAGAACAAAGAACCCTGTTCGTCGCCGATAAACAGAGCGGCCAGTTCTTCCTCAATTGGCGTCACAGGATAGCGAACGCGAATAGTGATGATATCCGAGAATACCTCTGAACCGTCCAAAGCCCCATAGACCGCCCGTACCCGGTAATTTCCGGGTTGATCGAAATAAAATCCGTCTTTGCCATAGCCGATATATGCGCTTTCTGGAATTACATCATCGCGCGCGATCGTGCTTTCTCGCTGACCGACTAAATGATCGATTAGCGGTTCATAAACCACAACTGCGCCGCTAGGCTTGCGAATCACGATTTTGACCAAGCCGCAATTCGGATGCAGCCAAGTATGCACCCGGCGCCCGCCTGCAGCCGTCGTTCCCAGCATTAATTCCAGTACCACAGGCTCACCGAGGGCGAAGCTCTTTTGGTTGGTTGAGATCCTGAAAGTCAGTCCCGACTCATCGCGAATCGGATCTGCCATCACTTCCTGCCCCAGACCAGAGCCGATCGCAAAGTCGTTTCCACCCACAATAATATTGTTGCGGAACGCATGGCGGAGATGGATGACCTCCTCATTGTCGAACTGAAACGCAAACTGGCTCCAGTAGGTAGCCTCGCCACCCGGTGCTGGGTAATTAAAGGGATAGTTCATCCAAGACAACGACAGCGGGCGATTCGTACCGGGGGGCGTCGCCAAGGACTTTTGCCACGAGTGCAGCAAGTTAAAACTATGCCCCAGCTCGTGAACATAAGTGTAGAGCTGCAATCGCAGCTTTTCGGCAGTTTCTCCGCCTATACCTTGATGAAAAACGGCGCAGCCTTGCCGCTGCTTCCCTTGCTGGTCAAACATGATGCCGTAGAGCCCTGGGCCCAGGTCGTGAAGTTGAGCAACTACCTGCCAAACAGCCCACTGCGGCAAATCCTGCCACAAGGTGAAATGTTTCTGCATCGAAGCGTGCAATTCTGCGTTGCTCCATTTAGCCCCAGCACCAGCTTCATCGATATTGATGACGTTGTTTCCTGCTGTTGCGATCATCTCGATCCCAGCTTCTGCATAGGAACTGACGACGCTGAGGTTGCGCGCTGGCCCCCCCGACGGCAGCGAACCCGTGTTGTAGCTGCTGAATATGGGAGTGACAACATCGGAAACCTGGTCTGTTTCTAGTCGCAGACTGCGGAAATAGACAGACTCGAAGACACAAGTGTAAGTTGCTCCGGCGACTCCGCCCTTTGTGAAAAATTCCACCGTTGCTGGCGCCTGCGGCTGGAAGATGAACTTGCGCTGGATTGTCACCTGTATTACGGGAGCTCCGGCGGCAAAGGTAAAGCTTCCGAGGCCCTTGATGACGACTTGAGAAGCTGTTACCGTTATCGTCGGCGCATCGACGATAAAGGAGCCAAAATAGGTGGTAGTACCGCCGCTAATTTGGAAGAAGTCGCCGCTTAACCGCTTCATTGGTCGAGTGCGGTCAACGTCAACCCGGAGTTCGAGTTGAAAGCTGCCTAATGTACCGCGGTAGCGCCCACTGACCGGCCGTTTGGCGATCACAATTGCGGTCGGTGCGATCGGTAGCGGTGGGATGCTAGGTATTGGTGCGGTTTCGTCCTCGATTGGATGTGTTGGATCGCTAATTCCAGCCTCTATTGCTGCGATCGCAGCTATGTCATCGACTGACATTTCTCCAAACGAAAAATCACTACTGGTTAAATCGATACTTGTAGGATCTTGCTGAGACATTTTTATTTATCCTTTCATATTCTGATACTCCATATATAAGTGGCAGTATTGGAGAGTTTACAGTCGCTTTTTGGAGTGACACTTATTTGTGCTACACCATTTGAGTGTCACTCATTTAAGCGACAGTGTTGTTGACTGTTTCACTCATGCGTCCGACCCGTGCTATGTTTATTTTTACTAAAAATTAAAATGTCTCAGCAAGTAAATTGTAACCAATGATTAACCGCCTCCAAATAATAGCCAGTTATCCATTTCCTTTACGTGTGATAATTTTCCTATTAATCTTGCTAGCAATTTGGCTGCCGCTAGCAGCACCAATTTATCTCTTAGTTAAAGATAGTAACCTAGCAACTATTCTGACAATGGGATTGTTGTTTACCGAGTTTCTGTTCCTAGTGCCGCGCTGGGGAAAACAGGTTTACGGACAAACCCAATTACTCAAAACTTACGGTTTAATCAATACGCGAAAAAACGGTTTTGAGCTTTTAATCGGATTGGCGATCGGGCTTTTGCTCACTTTCAGCTTATTTGCGGTGCAAGGGCTGTTCGGCTTAGTCGCGTGGCAAAATTCTGATAATGTGCCGAGAATCATCGCAGAAGGGCTGTTAAGCGCCCTTGGAGTCGGTTTTGCGGAAGAGTTGGTATTCCGTGGTTGGTTGCTGGACGAGTTGCAGCGGGATTACAATTATAAAATATCTCTGTGGGCAAATAGCCTGGTGTTTGCCCTATCTCATTTTATCAAGCCTGTGGTAGCAATGCTGCGGAGTTGGCCGCAGTTTCCGGGGTTGTTGTTGCTGGGTTTGATTTTGGTTTTGGGAAAAAGAGCGCGCCAAAATCGCCTCGGTTTGTCGATCGGGCTTCATGCAGGTTTAGTCTGGGGATATTACATAATTAACATCGGGCAGTTAGTGCGATATTCGGCATCTGTTCCCGACTGGGTGACAGGAGTTAACGGCAATCCGCTAGCTGGGGCGATCGGGCTGTTGTTTTTGAGTGTCTTGGCCTTGGGAATGCGAAAAATGTCTGAACATTCCAAAGGTTTTGAGTAAGGACGAAGATTCCTTATTTGCCACAACTTTGAGGACTAAATTCCTCACTACCACCCAACTTATTGAGAAATTTATAAACTTATGAAACTCAGCATCTTTGGCACTGCTACACTGTTAATGTATACAGGTTTGTTAGCTCCGGCAAACGCACAAAATACCGCACAAGTCAAGCCAAATAATTCTTTAGTTCAAGTGCAGCCAACGCGAGAACAAGTTCTCGATGCTTGCATCCAGAATCAGGTTGAAACCCTGCCAAATCCTTTTACCGATGTACCTTCCAATCACTGGGCTTACAAAGCTGTTTTGACAATGTATTATTGCGGGGCTTACCGAGAAGGGACGCCACCTGCTTTAATTAAAGAATCACTGGAATCGGGACCTCCTATTAGAGAAAGTTTGCCTTCCCGATCGCCATTTCCCAATTTCCCATTACAGCCTTTTCCCGTGATTAATTAAAGAATTACTGGAATCGGGATATCTTACGAGAGGAAGTTTTTATTCCCGATTGCCTTTTCCACATTTCCCATTACCAAGATTTTAAAACTCAGCCCGAACCGTAAACGAATAATCCCCGCCCGGTTCAAGCTGATAATCCCATTTTTCCAGAAAACGGTGCAGCGGTTCCTGAATCAATGCCCTACCCTGAGAAGGCTCAAGAATCAGTGTTTTTTCTGACGTGAAACGCCACTGAAACTGCCACTCAAAATTGCCGGCAGTCACTTCACCCTCAATCGTGCCTTTTTGCCAAGATTGGCCAGTAACCCGGACATATGCAGTTGTTTCAGGCAAACGTCTCGAACTCACCTTTTTGTTTCCGCGTTTGTTTCTGCAATTGTGCGACTATTGTAAAGGCTCATGGCTTTTTCTACTCCTTGGTGCAGACTTAGTTCCACAGCTTCTACAACCAGTTTAAGCACTTTCTCTACTAACTGACTTTCCTCTGAGGAAAATTTTCCTAACACGAAGGAAATCGTATCTTTCTCATTTTTAGCAGCATCGTTTTGAGGTTTGCCGATGCCAATCCGCAAGCGGGGAAATTTGTCTGTGCCCAAATGAGAAATTGTCGATTTCATGCCGTTGTGCCCGCCGGCTGAACCGGCAAGCCGCATTCTCAATTTCCCGATCGGCAAATCCATATCATCGTATACTATTAATACCGACTCAGCAGGTATCTTGTACCAATCCGTCGCCGCCCGAATCGCTTGACCCGACAGATTCATGTAAGTAAGCGGTTTCAGCAAGCGGATTTTCTGTCCCCGCGGCCGATTTCCCTCGCCAAATATGCCTTGAAATTTGCGATTTTCCGACAGCGAAATCTGCCAAGATTTAGCCAAGGCATCGACAGCATTAAAGCCTATGTTGTGTCGGGTGCGATCGTATTTAGGTTCGGGATTGCCTAACCCAACTATTAGCTGGGGAATCACTAACTCCGCTGGTGTTTCCGACTTCTGAGGGTTGTTCATTTAACTGTCTGTGCTATCTTCCTTCTTAGGAGTAGCGGCTGCGAGTTTTTCAGTTTCCTGTTTGCTGCTAGTTGCTACTGCTTCTTCTAACTGCTTAGCTTCCCGCGTGAACTCCGACTCAAAATCCCGCGAAGCGTCTTGAAAGCCCCGAATAGCTTTCCCCATACTCCGACCGATTTCAGGTAATTTTTTCGGGCCAAATACCAATAGGGCGATCGTAAAAATAACTGCCATTTCGGGCAAACCAATGCCAAAAATATTCATGGTTTTTCTCCAGCAATTTGTTTAGTTAGTTTTTGTTTATTTAGGGCAAAAGTAATCGGAAAGGGTAAGGAAAAACGGGAAAACTTAGCTTTTACCCTTTCTCCTCCACCCTCAGCTTTTACTTTTAGCCTTACTGTTTTGCGATCAATTTTTAGCGGTCGAGACTCGACCAATCCATATCCACACTCTCCAGAATCAGAGAAGAGTTGTAGATTTGCAAAATAATCAACAAGAACACGAAAAACAGTCCAATGAACACGCTCATCAACAGCGTGGTTCCCCAGCCGGGGGCTACCTTGCCGTATTCCGAGTTAAGGGGTTTGAGTATATCTCCTAACCAAGTCCGTTGTGCCATAAGTCACCTGCAATGAATCTCTACAGAAAAGTTTGACATATTTCTACCGCTAATTGCGATCGCAATTTCTCAGAAATGCCGCATGGGGGACTGGGAGAAGGGGGAGTGAGGGTTGGCTGCCATACCGTACAGCGCCTAAAATCACGAGACTTTCAGACGGATTGTTATTTTTTGTAATATTATAGAGTGGAACACTCATAATCGATCACAAATATGGAACCTGCAGCAGTTCTCGGCATTTCTCTCGGTGTGTGTCTGGTGGCCATCACCGGTTTCTCGATCTACACGGCTTTCGGCCCTCCCGCTAAGGAATTGAGAGATCCTTTTGAAGAACACGAAGACTAAAGAAGAAGGAAGGCACAACACGGATTCGGACACGGATATACGAATGAATTTAAGTTTGTTTCCAGATATCTCCTATTCTCTGTCTCTCCCTCTCTCCCTGGTAGATATTCTTCTAGGGGTGGGAAGGGAGTGATGCTGTGAGGCGATCGCCGGTCGCCTACTCGTCAATGGTATATTTTTCATAAATACAGTAAATCTCTATTCCATTTAAGCTAAAAATTATTAGGTGTCAGGCTAAAGCATCATGGGGAACACATTTGGGCATTTATTTCGGATATCGACATTTGGGGAATCTCACGGCGGCGGTGTCGGAGTAGTAATTGACGGTTGCCCGCCTCTGCTGTCGATCGACGCATCGGAAATTCAAGCAGAACTCGATCGCCGTCGCCCCGGCCAAAGCAAAATTACTACGCCCCGCAAAGAAGCAGATACCTGCGAAATTCTGTCCGGGGTGTTTGAAGGCAAAACTTTGGGAACGCCGATCGCAATTTTAGTCCGCAATCAAAACACTCGCCCCCAAGACTACGAAGAAATGGCGACTACCTACCGCCCTTCTCACGCTGACGCTACCTACGATGCTAAGTACGGAATTCGTAACTGGCAAGGCGGAGGTCGCAGTTCGGCGAGAGAGACAATAGGTAGAGTAGCAGCAGGGGCGATCGCTAAAAAGATTCTCAAACAAGCAGCAGGAGTCGAAATAGTCGGCTACGTCAAACGCATCAAAGACTTAGAATGTGTCGCCGACCCGGACACTGTTACCTTAGAACAAGTAGAAAGCAACATCGTCCGCTGTCCAGATGCCGAATGTGCCGAAAGAATGATTGAACTGATCGAAAAAGTTCGTGACAGCGGAGATTCGATCGGCGGTGTAGTCGAATGCGTCGCCCGCAATGTCCCCAAAGGCCTGGGAATGCCAGTATTCGACAAACTCGAAGCCGACTTGGCCAAAGCCATCATGTCCTTGCCCGCCAGCAAAGGCTTTGAAATTGGTTCCGGGTTTGCCGGGACTCTGCTCAAGGGCAGCGAACATAATGATGAATACTATACTGATGATAAGGGTGTAATTCGTACAGTGACGAATCGCTCTGGCGGAATTCAGGGTGGGATTGCTAACGGCGAAAATATCATTTTGCGGGCGGCATTCAAGCCGACTGCGACAATTCGCCAGCAGCAGCGCACCGTTACCCGAGAAGGCGAAGAAACGCTGCTGGCTGCCAAAGGACGGCACGACCCTTGCGTTTTGCCAAGAGCTGTGCCAATGGTGGAAGCGATGGTAGCTTTAGTGTTGTGCGATCATCTGCTGCGCCATCACGGACAATGTGGAACCTTAAAGCCTGAATTTTAAAATGGAAATCAGCTTGTCCTCTGTAGCGGCAACTCCCGTTGATTGCCCTCAACCCTCCGAATCAATAAAAGGTATAGATGATTTTGTAGTACAGTTCTGGGGCGTGCGGGGCAGTGTTCCGACACCCGGACAGGAAACTGTTCGCTACGGCGGCAATACTTCTTGTTTGGAAATGCGAGTCGCTGGCAAACGCTTGATTTTTGACGGCGGAACAGGCTTGCGGATGCTGGGAGACCAGTTGGTGCAAGAAATGCCCGTGCAAGCTTATATGTTTTTTACTCACTATCACTGGGATCACATTCAGGGTTTCCCGCTGTTCGCCCCAGCTTTCATCCGCGGCAATAGCTTTGATATTTACGGCGCGACTCCGCCGGATGGAGATTGCATGAAAAGGCACTTTGTCGAACGGGTACTGCACTCGAATTCGCCGGTGCCGCTGATGGGTTTGCAGGCAGATTTGAATTTCTACGAACTCAATCACAACCAGACGATGATGCTGGATGATATTGAGATTAGGACGGGTTCTCTGAATCACCCGAATACTGCTATGGGGTATCGGGTGACTTGGCAGGGACGATCTGTTGTTTATTGTTCGGATACTGAACATTTTCCCGATCGCCTAGATGAGAATGTCTACAATTTAGCCCTCGACGCTGATGTGCTGATTTACGATGCGATGTACACAGACGAGGAATATCACAACCCCAAATCTCCAAAGGTGGGTTGGGGACACTCGACTTGGCAGGAAGCGGTGAGAATGGCTAAGGAGGCGCGGGTGAAACGAGTGGTGATTTTTCACCATGATCCGGCTCATACTGACGATTTTCTCGATCGCATCGCTGAAGACGTGCAAATCGCTTTTCCGAAGGCTGTCATGGCCCGCGAGGGTCTTATTTTGCCCATCGGCTTGTGAACATTCGCCTAGGCGAGCTCGATCGAACCATCAACTGATCGAACCATAATTGTTATGTGAATATGTGGATCTGGTCTCGCGCCCAGAGCCACAATTTTTTTTAATATGCAGCAAACTCTTAACTGCATGGTATAATTCTTGCTTGTTAAGTTTTTAGGCAGATTATTTAAGGTTTTTTTTATTCTTCAACCGCGTCCGCAAGACGCCAAGACGTAAGATAATTGGAGGATTGCCAAGGGTGAAAAGGTGACACTTTTGAATGTCAACAAACACGGGGAGGCGAGGATCTCGCACGCCTGAGTGCTAGTCTGATGCCAGTAGACTTCCAGAAGCCTTGTTACAGATTAATTATTAAGGACAAAAACTGAAGTTATAGCTCGGATCAAATAAAAGCGCGATCGGTTTTTTGGGTTCATGAATATTGACAACTCTCAAAAGCTAAGAGCTTTTAGGTACAAACTGAGAAAATTTTCAGCAGTCAATTTGACTAACCAGAAAGAAACGATCGCTCTTGGGTTTGGCAGTAGCTGCGGCAAGCGAATGTTATGACTTGACTATCAAAATGGGAAATTTACGTTTTAGATCTTCAGCACATCAATACAGATGGATTGCGTTAGGCAGTTTTGCTGTAATTATGGGTATTTCAGGCGCCCTGGCCTACCGCCTCGCCCCGCCCCCCGGATTCATGGCTCAAGGCACTCTCACTTCTAATAATCCGCCAGTCAAATTTTCGACCACGGGCACGACAATTCTCAAGCAGGGAGAGCAACTCACCCCGGAGGTTCTCCTAGCAGATAATGTTGTCAAAGCAGTGGCAGATGCAGTTAAGCTGTCGCCCCAGCAAGTTCGACAAAATGCGAGTGTCAAAATTTCTAAGCCGGAACAACCCCTAGAAATTGTGGTTGGGTATCGCTCGCTCGATCAAGATCAAGCAATCCAAACGGCGGATATGTTGATGAAGGGCATGGTTGAAAAAAGCCGCCTGATTAACAGATATCGGTGGCAATCAGTCAATCAGTCGCTCAACCAACGCTTGGCACAAGTCACTCAAGACCTGAAACAAGCTCAGCAAAAACTCGACCAATACGAAAGAGAACGCGCTCGGCTGTTGCAGCAAATGAAGCTTCAGCAAGACTTTTACAACAAAACTCAGCTTGCAATGGCGGATACGCAAGCTTCGGAAAAAGAAATGGTCAGCAGTTTGGCCGCCGCTACAGTGCCGCAAATTGTGGCGACGCCCACGAGTGATCCGACAGTGCCTCTAATTTTGGGAATTGGCTTGCTGTTGGCGATTTTGGTCAGCCGGGGTTTGATTCCTTCGGTGGCGGATTGGAAGTACAAAGCAGCTTTTCAACGAGAAGAGAGCGAAAGGCTCCAAAGTGCTTTGTACCGACTGATTAAAGAAGGCCGCGGCGAAATAACTCTGGTGCGGTTTGCGATGGAAACGCGGCTGTCGCCGGATGTGGCTCAGCGTTTTTTGAACCAACAGGCTGAAGTCTTTAATGCCAATTGCGAAATTAAAGACGACGGCAGCATCTTGTATCACTTCCACATTTAAAGGGCTGGGGGCGAGCGCGCTTCACAGAAAAATTTAGCCGATCAAGTCATCACTGCTCGATCGGCTTGTTTTTTTCTTAATAGGACTTATATCAGGCTCGGTCATCAACTATCCCCCTTTCGGTAGGCGCGGGTTGACGGGATCTATAACTTATACTACTACTACAACTTATACTACTACTACAGATTTTGGTAAACCCGCCGACGCGATCTGGCGTGGCGGTGATTTTACTCGATATGATATTACCTTACCCTCAACCCGGTTTCTTAGCTTGTATGATGCCCCGGAGCTAAAAATTGCTCGATCGACCGAGGTGTGGACTAACGTAGAACACCCGAAGATTGGGCCAGTTCGTCCCAGCCTGGCTAAAAAATATTTTTTGTGTTCCGCTTGATTCTTCCTTAAATATAGATATAATCGTAAAAAATAAGTAAATGTACGGTTGCTTTTTACAGGAGTTACCGGATCAAGGGTACTTGCTCCTTAAATATTTATTAAGGTAGAGCTCAACTCAGTAGAAATGCTGTAGTATAGAACAATAAGCGATTCAAGGATGTTATGTAGTTTCACATCAGAAACTCGATCGGGAAAAAGCCTGGGATCAAACTCCCCAACTGAGAGCTTACATTTTCATATTGAACTTTTGTAATCACCTAGAGGCTAAATCATGATTTTAGGAATAATTGGTTCTTCTTTCCTAGCTTACTTTTTGCTAATGTCGGTCGCTAATTACGGCGACACTGGAATGTAAATTAGTTAAGGAACTTATGCACCGAGACATAAGGCAGCAGGCAAAAAAAGCTGTTTGACAACTTCTTGAGAACTTCGATTAAGTCTCAGCTTGGGCTATGTCTGTCGTGTCAGCTCGGACAAAAAAATGGATGGATGAAGGAGTCGTTAAGTACCGCTGTGACTGGGAAGAAGCAGACCCTGTAGCTGCTCGGAACATAGCAGATTTGATGGACTGGCGCGATCGGCTCCACGCTTGGGGATTAATTGGCGTCTACGAAAATGGCATAGGGTTTGGCAACGTCAGTGTCAGACTCGGCAATTCCGGCCAATTCGTGATTTCGGGAACCCAGACTGCACACTTGAGGACTCTGGGACCTGAATTCTACTGTACTGTTACCGAATTTAACTTAGAAAAAAATTACCTCGGCTGCCGGGGCCCCGTACAAGCTTCGTCGGAGTCCCTGACTCACGGGGCCCTGTACGTTCAGAGAGAAGAGGTGGGCGGAATAATTCACGTCCATAATCCTAAGCTATGGCAGCAACTGCTGTTTAAGATTCCTACTACTAGAAAAGAAATACCTTACGGCACTCCCCAGATGGCCTTAGAAATGTTTAGACTTTTTGAGGAGGAGAACTTGGCAGAGTGCAAAATTCTGGCGATGGCCGGTCACGAGGACGGCATTATCTGTTTTGGCAGCACCGTGGACGAAGCTGGCAAAGTGCTTTCGGCTGTGATTGGTTACACATGAGAGCTTGCACTATTATCAGAAAAAGCTAAGAAACCGGGTTTATGGATAAATAACCTAGGATTCTACGTCTTTCTATGGCAAGAAACTAAGGTGATGACGTGGATGCCTGATTTGAGTTAGACTGAGTTTTACCCTTGACCTCGGGCCGCTGGCTCGATTTAGCCTAATGGGTTCAAAACTTTTGAAGTGCCTCTTGCCTCTGCGGTAAGGGAAAGATATTTTTAAAGAGAAACAGATTATATAACAAAAGCTGAGAGTCATCGTGAATCAAACTAAACTTGTAAGCTCAAAAGAATTGCAATCAGAGGTATCTCGTCTCACCGAAGAGCTGCAAATGCGCGACCAATTGGTGCAGCAGTTATCTCAAGAACTTTTCAGGCTGGTGAAGGGCAATTCTAGTTTTGTGCCTGCGCCGGAAGTTTCCGATCGCCACCAAGCTCAAATGCAGGCAATGCGGGAACAACTCCAAGCTGTTGAAGAACAGGTGGGTTTTTATCAAGAACAAATCGCTGAGCGGGATGCTGAGGTTTACCAACTGCGGCAGTCGGTGCAAGAATTGACCGATCGCTCTCGGATGCTGGAACAGGTGGTTCAGGAATTGCCAGGGGTTTACCGCCAAAAGTTTGCCGAGCGCATCGAGCCAATTAAGGAAAAGTTGGATCAATTGCAAAAGGAAAACCGCCAGTTGCACACTGAGTTGCAAAGCGTAACTTACCGTCTCGCTGTGCGGAGCCGCAAGGCTAAGGGCCTGGATCTGCCGAGCGTCGATGCTGAGGACGATCGGGGAATTCAAATGCCGAGCTTTGGCAATGTCTAAGGTTTTGATTGTGGCGGGTGGTGAGAAAGATTCGGCCGCAAGTCTCAAGGCGGCGATCGCTCAATCTGATCCTTTAACTGAAGTCAATATTTGTGGGGTTTCTGAACTCAATTCGGGCGCGATCGCTCCGGGTGGGGCGATCGTTTGTCCTTTGACGCTGGATGTACCAGAAAATCTGATTTTTCCGGCTCAAGATGTGTTTCGATTTTGTGCCAATGTTTCGGGGGCGCGCGATCGAGTGTCCCAGGAGTTGCTTTTTCCCGTCGGCGGTGGCAATTTTTGGCTGCCTGTGGTGTTGACTGCAAAGGGCCCACTGTATGCTGAGGTGATCGGTGGCGAACCTGACAAGCAGTCTGGCGAGATGAGTTACTCTCAACCGGTGCATTTGTCGGATGTTTGGCGACAGCAGTTGTATGAGTTGGCTTACCGCTTGCTTAATCTTTTAAATGCGCCGCCGGCGACTTATTTGATGCAGTTCGGGTTTGTGGAGGAAAGGATTTGTTTCGATCGACTTTGGCCTTTTCCGGCTGCACCTGCGATCGCTTCTGTCGGCGTTCAAGTGCCGGATTTATTTCTTTGTCATTGGTATTGCTTGACAAATAAACCTATTTATGATATTCAAATTAGCTCTGCGGTTGCTTGAAGTCTTTTGGAAACTTGAGATTTGAACTGGGCAGCTAATTTTAATCAAGCAACTAAAGCCGGAGTTTCAGTGGAGATAACTTGCTCGAAACTGTCGAAGATTTCAAAGAGTTGGTCGAGTTGAGTAATTTCAAAAATTAGCTTGACTGTGGCTGAGAGGTTGCAGATGACGAGGCGGCATCCCCGGTGGCGGGCGGCGTTGAGTCCCCCGACTAAGGCGCAGATCCCGGAACTGTCGATGAAATCTACGGCGGCCATGTCTATTACCCAGAGTTTGTGGCGATCGGGCACAATCTCGGCTAGCTGTTGCTGGAGGAGGCTGCCGGCTTGGGAGTCGAGGCAGTTGTGAGGTTGAAGGACAATGGGTGGGTTGAAGTTGGGAGATTCCATAGCAGTTATCCTACGAGCGTAAAGTATAAATAAGTTAGTTTAGTTGCTGACTCTCTTGAGAGACTCAGGGGATTTCAGCGTATGTTTTAGGATGCGTGATCGCGCTTCTGGGAATTGGTGGGGAGAGCCGTTGTGATAAATTTAGTAGGAAAACTGGCTAGCGATCGCGCGGAACGCAACCGCAACAATTCTCTATTCCTCTAGTATGCCTGAAAGGCTAATTTTTAGTTAGACCAGCGATCGCGACAACAGTGTGTTCTTCATCACAGCGAAAGATTGCACTATTGCCTGAATCGAGCCAATATATAAATGTATTGAGCTTTGCAAAAGTTTACGAAGGCAGTATCGAATGTCTTTTGAGTTTTTATCGTTAGAGACTATTCAGCAGTTTGCGCGCGATTACGGCTACTGGGCAGTATTTCTGGGAATTTTGCTGGAAAATCTGGGAGTTCCTCTTCCAGGCGAGACAATTACGATTGCTGGCGGGTTTTTAGCTGGCAGCGGTGAACTGAATTACTGGTTTGTGCTCGGCAGTGCGATCGCTGGTGCTACATTGGGGGGAAATTTTGGTTATGCGATCGGCAGGTACGGCGGCTGGCCACTGCTGCTGAAGCTGGGACAATTTTTCCGCTTCCGAGAAGAACAACTGTTTGACCTAAAAGAACAGTTTAGCAAAAATGCAGCTAAAGCCGTATTTTTGGGCCGTTTCATCGCATTGCTGCGAATTTTTGCTAGCCCCCTAGCGGGTATCGCAGAAATGCCTTTTTGGAAATTTTCGCTGTTCAATGTTCTGGGTGCTGCAAGCTGGGCATCTGTAATGGTAAGTTTATCCTACTTCTTGGGACAAGTTGTGTCTTTAGAGAAATTGGTAGCTTGGGCTGCTCAATTTGCGGTATTTGCTTTGCTGTTAGCAGTTGCTTGGATTGCAATTCCTATTTGGTTGGAATCGCGGAGTTTGGACAAGACTAAGTAAGATTAGTGGTTAGACTTTTTGCAAGAGTTCTGGATTTTCTGTTTTTAACCGCAGATCAACGCAAATGAACGCAGATATTATCTATTTTTGCAAAAAGTCTAATGATTGGCGATCGCCTATTAATAAGTCAGGACTTCTGTCCTCAAAATCATCCAATTTGTAGCGATAACTTATGCCCGTAAAACAATCAATTTGGTAGTGAGTAATTCTGTCCTTAATAGCGAAACTATTACTCAATAATGGGTAAATTCCTTACTCCAAACCTGTTTTATTGGTAATTAAAATAACATCATATAAAGTGGAAGTCTTATCTCCCACTACTGAGGCGTTTCACAGAGGAGATAAATTTGCGGATTATCGATCGCTCTCAACTATACAAGAATATGTATTCATCAGTCACCCAATGATAAATGTGGATTGCTACCGTCGTGATGTGACCGAACGTTGGGTTTTTTCTTCCTGCGGCGAGGGGAAATGTGTATAGTTGGCTAGTATGAATTTTCACTGTCCAATCTCTGTTTAGTATGAGGAGGTTCCTGGATTGAATGAAATAGGATTTCAAAAACTCGATCGCTATAATTATAAATCACAGAATGCTGCAAACAAGGGAGGAGAAGAAGTGCGATCGCAATAATCAGCGTGTTCGCTGAAAGGCGATGTAATAAATATTACAGCTCTTCAATTACTTTAAACAGTCCATTAGCAATATATTCAGGACTTACGTAATCAAGGGTTTGAGATTGCTTCACTAGGTTCTCTTCGGACATAAAATAGTAGTAAGTCTCTAGATTCTATGGATATCCCTGAATACACCAATGAAACACATTATTTACGATATAGCAAAAAAAAATACCAATTTTTGATTGATTATTTCGGTTATTTAGCAATAACAAAATCATATTTTTTTCCTCTATTATCTCCTTTTTTTATTTTAATGCTTATTGCAGTTGCTATATTTGTTTGGGATTCCGATACTTTTGAACGGCTAGTTTTGCACTCATTGACGGAAATAATCTGGAATTAAGCTGTCGAGCATTTAAATTACATATTGTCTGTTCCCTGTTTCCCGTTTCCTGTTCCCTTTCACCAAATCCTCACACCCTATTTAAAAGCACAACCGCTTATACCGTACTTAAAGGCACAAGAGCTTATTTCAATTTCAGTTAAAATTAAAGCAACGAGTCATCAGTTGTGAAGTTCTTTTTCTATTTTTTCCTCTGTGTCCTCTGCGTCCTCTGCGGTTACTTTCAAAAGTATAAATTTAACCGCAGATTATACACAGATGAATGCAGCTTGAGAGTGTCTGTTAACGCATAAAACAAAGCGAAGCAATCTTCACCCCATGCGATTGCTTTCTACTAATTACCAATTAACCGTTATCCATGATCAATTCTCCGTTCCCCTCAATCACTTCCCCGATCGCCCAAGCACCAATTCCCTGAGATTCAAACCATTTAACAGCCTGTTCTACTTCCCTGGAATCAAGCAACAGCACAAAGCCAATCCCCATATTAAAAGTATTGAACATATCGGCTGTGGCAACTTGGCCCGCTTCAGCAATCCACTGGAAAATTGGCAAATTTGGCCAGCTATTGCTGTCAATTTTCACAGATTGATTAACTCCCAAACAGCGGGGAAAATTTTCCGGCAAACCGCCGCCCGTAATGTGAGCCATGCCGTGAATTTCTAGACCGCTCTTAATTGCTTCGAGAACTGGTTTAACATAAATTGTAGTCGGAGTCAGCAGCACTTCTCCTAAAGTTTTGCCACCTAACTTTTCGGGTTGGGAATTCCAATCAAAACCTAAATCGCCCGCAATTTTTCTCACCAAACTAAAACCGTTGCTGTGCACGCCCGAACTGGCCAGCCCCACAGCCACATCTCCCACCTGCACCCGCGAACCGTCCAACAATTTGCTCTTTTCGACAATTCCCACACAAAACCCCGCCAAATCGTACTCACCCGCTTGGTAAAAACCGGGCATTTCTGCCGTTTCCCCTCCGAGTAAAGCACAGCCCGCTTGCTTGCAACCGTCAGCAATCCCGGCCACCACCGCAGCTAATTGTTCGGGATTTAACTTTCCCGTGGCTAAATAATCGAGAAAAAAGAGGGGTTCGGCCCCGGATGTCAGCACGTCGTTGACGCACATCGCCACCAAGTCGATACCTACCGTGTCGTGCCGATCGAGATTGTGGGCCAATTTCAACTTAGTCCCAACGCCGTCAGTACCCGAAACCATAATCGGCTCTTTTAAACCCTCCGGAACGCTGAAAAACCCGCTAAACCCGCCGAATCCGCCCAAAACTCCCGATCGGTGCGTGCTCTTAACCATACTCCCGATGCGCGAGACAAAAGCTCTGCCCGCCTCAACATCCACACCTGCTTCTCGATAATCCATAAGTCCGCCAAATCGATTTCTTCTAATTTTTAGTTTATTCCCATAACAGTTGACAAACAGCTTTTTTAAGACTAGCCATTCCGCAGCCCACAAAATACACTAAAGTTTTGTAAATTTTTGTAAATTTTTCCGTAATGGCTGAAACGGCTGTAACCGCTGGCACTAAAGGATTTTATGATAGAGAGTTTTGAGAAAATTTGATGAAGATTTGGTGAAAATCGCGATCCCAGCGATCCCCAAGCACAAAAGTTTGTGGTAGTCTGTTGCAGTTCGTGAACAAAACACAAATTGCGAATCGAGTATGAGTTGTCAAGTGTCAGGGAAGTTTCCGCCAATTTTTTTTGGGTAGGAGCATTAAAGCAAAAACGCACCCGGATACTTTGCTTTGACTCACGGGGGAATGGCGAAGGGCAAGAGAGAAATCCTTGATGCCCGCCGCCAAATGGCCAATCCTCCAATCTCGGTTGGCAATGGCTATTCACAAAAATGGACGTATGAAGGAAAAATTTGTTGGTGGTCTACTCGCTGTCCTGTTAGTTCCTATGGTAGGAACGGCATCCTCTTGTCACGCACAAGCAACAGGTGCCGACAACCAAAACTCTCAGGTTTCCGAGCAAGTAATTGCCACCCAAGCGTCCCGGCAGTTAAACGCTACTCGGGTCGAAGCGCAAAAAGTCGGACAGTATCAGTATCAAGCAAGAGCTGAAATTGCCCGAGACTCGATCGCCAAAATTCAGCCCCACGACTTAGGCGGGCGACAAGCAGCGACAGTCTACGTGCGAAACATTCCAGTCATCACCTTTCTGAACGCGAATCCGGAAAAAAACACGCCTTTGGGAGAAACTGGCAACAGCCAAGCCGGTGCTAGCAGTCCGTCAAAAGTAGCGGGCGCAAAAGACAATCCCAAAGTCGGAAACATTGCCAGCAACTCTAGCAACCAAGAACCCGATCCAGTTTGGCGGGCATCAAGCTTAGCAGCAAGACTCAATCAGCTAGCCCGCAACAACATCGATCCCAATAGCATTACCGTGAAGTGGGAAAAAGGCGATCGCTACATTATCCAGGCAAACGGCGAGGACTTGGTAAATATCAACGCCGAAACAATCCTCCCCGACACCACCAGCAACTTTAGCCGAGACGCCCTGCAAGCAACCAATCGCCTCCGCCGGCTTCTGGGCAACGCCCCACCCCTCGAAGAAGTCGCAGGCAAACCCCAACCAGAACCCCCCGTGCTGTCTCTGGGCCCAGTTCAAGTGCGCCTCAGCGGCTGGGCTTCCTGGTACGGTCCGGGATTTGATGGCAACCTCAGCGCCAGCGGCGAGCGTTTCAACCAAAATGATTTGACCGCAGCCCACCCAAATTTGCCTTTTGGAACGAGAGTCATGGTGAGAAATCTCGACAACGGCCGCACCGTAGTCGTCCGCATTAATGACCGCGGCCCCTATGTGGGCGATCGGCTCATTGACTTGTCCGCCGGCGCCGCCAACGTGCTAGGAATGATCAGCAGTGGCGTAGCCAGAGTGGAAATCGAAGTGATCGAACCGCCGCAGCAAACAACTGTTGGACGCTGAACGGTAGTCTAAGGCCGAATACAAAAGTTATCCGAAGTGTAGAAGGCAGAAAGTAGAATAAAACTGACATCTTGCACCATTCTCAATTACTTGTTTAGGAACAGGCAAGATGCCTGTTCTTGAGAATGGTGCAAGATGTGAGATAAAACTGACATCTTGCACTATTCTTTGTGGAACAGGCATCTTGCCTGTTCTTGAGGATGATGCAAGATGTCAAGTCGAACAAATTCCGACAAACAAATTCTGCCTTCTGCCGAATGCCTTCAGGAGATTCTACCGGTGCGCCTGTTTACTACCATTGCAGCACTTCGCTGCTACTTAAATTCACAAAAATCTACTGCACCTCATTTGACAGTCGGTTTGGTGCCGACGATGGGAGCTTTGCACGCAGGGCATCTCAGCTTGATCCAGCGGGCAAAGCAAGAAAATGCGATCGCCCTGGTCAGCATTTTTGTCAACCCGCTGCAATTTGGGCCGACAGAGGATTTTCAAGATTATCCTCGGAATATCGAGCAAGACCGGCTGTTGTGCGAACAAGTTGGGGTTGATGCCATATTTGCTCCCTCAGCAAAGGAAATGTTCGGCAACCAAGCGCTCGATTCCTTACGGGATAGCTTCGCCGCGCGTACAGAAACAGAGCAAACCGCCCAAAAACAGATAGAGATTCACCTTTCATCCTTAACTCAAGTAGTGCCGCCACCGGCGATGACATCGGTTTTGTGCGGCAAAGCAAGGCCAGGTCATTTTCAGGGCGTCGCGGCAATTGTTACTAAACTTTTGAGTTTGGTGCAGCCGACAAAAGCTTATTTCGGTCAAAAAGACGCCCAGCAGCTAGCAATTATTCGGAAGCTGGTCTTGGATTTTAACTTGCCTGTAGAGATAGTCGCTTGTCCGATCGTCCGCGAAGAGTCGGGACTGGCAATGAGTTCTCGCAATCAGTATTTAACAGTAGAGCAAAAACAGCAAGCCTCCGTACTCTACCGCGCGCTGCAACAAGCCTCGAAAACTTTTTCTTCAGGCGACCGCACCGCAGCAGCCGCACTCGCTGCCGCCCACGCAGCAGTCGCAGGAGAGCCCGCAGTCAAGCTCGAATACGCCGAAATCGTCGATCCCGACACTCTGACGCCGTTGCAGGTTGTGGAAACAGCGGGACTTTTAGCCGTGGCCGCCAGAGTTGGCTCTACTCGTTTGATTGACAATATAATTCTCAGGAATCGCCGGCCCATTGTGGCGATCGACGGCCCGGCGGGAGCTGGCAAATCTACCGTAACTCGCCTTGCAGCAACAGCTTTGAACTTGTTTTATCTGGATACCGGCGCGATGTATCGGGCGCTGACTTGGCTGGCATTGAAAACAGAAACACCGATTTCCGACGAATGCGCGATCGCCGAATTAATCAGTTCCAGTTATTTGGAATACAACCTCGATCCCGCATCAAAGATGTTGAAGATTAATGGTGAAGACGTAACCGAGGCAATTCGCAGTTTGGAAGTGACATCCCGCGTCTCGGAAATGGCGGCAATTCCCGCCGTGCGACAGTTTCTGCTGGAGGAACAGCGGCGGTGCGGCACAAAAGGCGGGATTATAGCAGAAGGCCGCGATATCGGCACTAACGTGTTTCCTGATGCAGAACTGAAGATTTTTTTGACGGCTTCTGTACAAGAGCGATCGCGCAGGCGGCTGTTAGAACTTAAAGATAGCGATCGGGCTAATACTAGCTTGGCGCAATTGGAACAAGACATCGCCCTGCGGGACGAAAAAGACAGCACCCGCGAGGTTGCACCTTTGCGTAAAGCGGCTGATGCTGTGGAAATTCAAACAGACAATCTGACTGTTGCCGAAGTTATCGATCAGATTGTCGGCTTGTACAACGAGAGAATCGGCCTTAAAAGTTAATTTTACGACGCTGGGGGCGCGCGATCGCCCTCATATCAAATGCGGTTAACCTCACATCTTGCACTATTCTCAAGAACAGGCAAGATGCCTGTTCCACAAAGACTAGATTTTCTTGTGGAACAGGCATCTTGCCTGTTCCTAAAAAGCTTATTGACAATAGTGCAACATCTGACGTTAAACCAACTTGCAGTGTCAGGTAGGGACGTGGGGCGATGCGGGCTGACTCCCTCACAATATCGTGCCATGAATCCGATTTGAGCGCCGTCCCCCTGGCTGGGGAAAAACTTCAACCATCCCGCGTTTTCATGGGTTAGGGGATTTCTGGCATACAAATCTTAAATTTTTTTATCCGGATGGACTTCCCCACGATCGGTTATTTCCAGTAGCATTTTTACGGACTGTCCAATTTAAGATTATCCTCTTAAGTGGATTAACTTGATATCAACATAAAATCTCAAATTAACTGTATAACGTGTGAAGGAGAGAATAACGTGACAAAATTGAAACTGCTGTGGAGGCGGCGAAAAACTTTAATCATTGCTTTTATGGCAGCAACAGGAAGTTTTCTGCTGGGTGTGACATGGCCCATTAACTTGCGGGCCAGTCAGCCATTGCAACCGATTCAGGCGCAAGTCTTGGCCGTATCCCAGTCGCAAGAACAACCGCCGATGTCCAATATTAATAAGTTCTCCGAGGCGATCGCCCATCGAGTTGACTTTTCCCAAAATGCTCTAACCCAATTGCAGGCAATCCGATTTCAATCAGCCGTACCGTCGCAGTTTCAAGGTACAACCATTCGTCACGCGAAACTCGACTCCCAGCACAAGGCGATCGCCCTGACATTTGACGACGGCCCCTGGCCAAAAACAACTACACAAATCCTAGATATTCTCAAGGAAAATAATATTAAGGCTACATTCTTCTGGGTAGGAAAATACCTGCAAAATTCTCCCGAAATTGGCAAACAGGTCGCAGAAGCCGGTCACGCGATCGGCAATCACAGTTGGAGCCATGAATACCTTCAGTATAACGAAGACGGTGCTGCTCGCGAGATCGATCGCACTTCATCCTTAATTGAGGACTTGACCGGCATCCAAACATCGATGTTCCGGCCGCCCGGAGGCATTTTAAACAATGGATTGACAGCTTACGCTCAAAAGAAAAATTATGCAGTTGTGATTTGGTCTGCTGATTCTTTTGATTGGCGCACTCTTACGGAGTCTTTAATCGAGAACGTGATGAGGCAGGCAAATTCCGGCGGCATTGTGCTGATGCACGACGGTGGCGGCAATCGAGCAAGAACTGTCAAAGCTTTGCCGGATATTATTGCTCGATTGAGAAAGGAAGGGTACAGTTTCGTAACAGTTCCCGAGTTATTGCAGATGCAAGAACAAGAGTCTAAACAGCAGACAACAGCACAAAAATAAAAATTTGAAAAAGTGGGAGATTACACCATTTTTCCATTTTTTTGTAAGGAGTTAGATGGATTTTTCATAACTATATCGCGCAGGTGAAGGTTAATCGCAGTTATAAAATTAATACAGAGACGGCTGTGGTCATCGCTACTCCCGCCATCGCGTACACCAAACCGCGCCGATATTCATGCCGGACGGTATGATCACGTTCGAGGGCAAGGTAATCTTCGGGGCTAAACCCAGACGGGATGGCCATAGCGTTAGAGGCAAAATCGATACCTTAACTGTAGCCATATTACCAATTTAGGCTGGAATCTAATGGCAAATTTTGCAACTGAGAATTCACCCAATTAGCCGCCGCCAAACCCGATCGCAAAGCACCCTCTATTTGACCTTCCCCGCACAAATCCCCCGCACAAACCAGCGGCAAATTCCCCCCAGCAGGCAAACAAGAAACAGGCAAAGGATTTCGACAAAAAGCATAGCGCCAGCGGTGAACCTGCAACCATTCCGGCTCTTTCAGCCAAGGGATTAAATATTCAGAAGTGCGATCGAGCAATTCATGACCGACAGTATCCAAATCAGCAGCTTCTAAATAGCGTTCTGCAAAATTTGCGCTGCTGTGAACCACAAACACCGCTTGCTGGGACTCAAGCCGCTTGCTGCTATCTAAACCAACCCAAGCTAAATCAGAATTATCGGGAAAAGAAACAGATTTCCACTGGGGATTTAGATTACTTAAATCTTGTTGTTTTGTCGCAGAATAGCCAGCCATAACCGTAATGCAAGGGTCGTACTCCACAGAGCGCAATTTGTCAATAAAATCAGATTTTAAACCAATTTCATAATTCAAAAACATTAAAGCTTGAGGAGCAGGAATTGCCACAACCACAGCCTTAGCAATCAATTCTTGAGGTGTCTCTAAATTGCTGTCAGTGACTTCTAGGGAAAGATGCCACATTTGGTTATCTGTAGTAGAAATAGCTTGTAGGCGGCGGCCAAACCAAATCTCTAAATCCTGGGCCAAATACTTACCGATAGCATTCATACCTGCAGGTGCGACATAACAACAACGAGGAATAGTAGAAAGTTTTCCCTGTCTGAATTCCCAGACTGTATCAGTCCAGAGTGTGAGGATGTGGCGATCGACCAAAGCCTCAATTAACCCCTGCACCGCATCCCCCTGCGGTTCCAGATATCGCGCCCCGTGATCGGCCCTAGTACCCTGTACGCGGCGGGTAGCAACACGCCCCCCCGCGCCCCGAGATTTCTCAACAACAGCCACAGAATAACCAGCTTGACGCAACCGTTGAGCGCAACTGAGCCCCGCCATACCCGCACCAATCACCGCAACATCGAACATAATTGGACTTTCAGATACATTACTTACCGGACTTTTTCTAGGAAATAAGCCTTAAGCTGATTTCTTAACTTGCAGTTAATTTGCGATAGCAACGAGCGGTGATTAAATGAGGGTGAAAAACCTCCATATAATTAGACTGAAGTTTACTAAAAAATGTGTTCATCTCTTGCTTATCTTCTAAATGAAAAGGAAATTCTTGATTAAAACCTTTAAAGAAATACCAGTTAAGGATAATCTTCCCTGACGGAGCCAGCATTTGGTGAAAATCCATCAGTTGCTGACTGGGATTGACTAAATGTTCCATCACATCTAAACAAATAATCGTATCGAAAACCTCTGTGGGAGATACTTCCAGACTACAAGAAATTTTCTCACTCAATCCTAACTTAGCAGCTCGGCTTTGAACAAAATTGCAATTTATGGGGTTAAGATCGCAATAGACTACTTGTTCTACTTGAGGACAAAGAGCTGCTGCAATAGCATGAGTGCCAATACCGCCGCCAAAATCTAAAACTCGACCGACAGCCATATCTGATATTAATGTTAAAGTACCTCCTATGTAATCCTGATTGGACATATGCCAAGCTCCGAGGTCAAATAGGTAAGCTTGTCCGACTCCCTCGCGATAAAACTCGCTAGCTTTTTCCCAATCAAAATCCCGATGACCTATTTCTTTTAGGGATTGTTGACCGAGTGCCAACTCTTGTTCAATTGTTTCTAAATCTAAGTTTAAAAAATCCTGTAGATGCTGCTTGAGATTGAAAGTATCTTGCCAATATCCCTGCAAAAAAGACGGTGCGACAGAAGAAGACATCATTTACTTTTTTCTAAAAAACCCAAACTTATTATAGGATTAACTGACATTTTTGAACAGAACTACACTAAATTATTTTTCTTTTGTTTATAGCGAATAAAATAGTGGGGGTTCAGGGCGACGGTTTGACTCCTCAAGCTGCGGGGTTGCAGACGTACCGAGGGTTTCCGGGTTTGCGGTTAGGCATCTAAATTGTATTTTTAGGGCGGGCGGGACACCCCAAACTTGACTCTAAAATTTAGATGCGCGTCCGCTTATCAATGTAGCTGCTGAGGTTATGGCTTCTAGCAGTCGGATATTTTGTGCAAAGCCTGTCGATCGTCCTGCGCCAGGTAGTAGAATAAGGGACAGCACGAATCCATGATTAAGACAAAATAAAAAAAGCCACTGTAGGTAAATACTAAATCCCACTGGTTGTCAATCAGCAGCAATCTAAAATCTAAAATCTAAAATCTAAAATCGAATACGGGAGGGCAAAATTTTGGACGAACTCAGAGTAGCACTCGAATTGACAACAGAAGAAGAATTGCAGCAACTAACAGAACTTCTGTTCAGCCGCAAGTTTAACCCTTTAGATTATGTGCAAACCCCCGCACCGATAGATGTACAAAGTCGCGATCGCGAAGCATGGATCGACGCCGTAGAACAGCGGTTTCGCTATCTTGCAGCGGACGGGTTGACGGTACTCCGAGGGCGAAGCCAACAAGTAACTTACAGACAAGCACTAATTCAAGTTTGTCGCTATCTCAAAATCCCTTATCCCAGACAGTTGTCAACCACCGACTTAGAGGCAGAAGTATTTCTGCACTTAATGGGTCGCGCGTGGAAGCGTTTACCAGCAGACGAACAGCAAGCGCTGACACTGCGCGTACAGCGAGCGATCGTTGATTCTAAACTCTCAGAACCCCTGCCAATTTCTGCTGAAAAAGACCCGCTGGGTTTACTGTTCAAAGGCGGCAGCGCTTTAGCTGTTAGTTCCATCTTAAAACCAATGCTGCTCAAACTAATGGCAAATCAATTTGCGCTGCATTTTGCCACCTATCAAATGGCAAAACAAGGAGTGCTTGCAGGCACTGCAACTGCCGCAACCCAGTTTCAAAATTATGTCGCAATTCAGACGGCGCGGCGTGGTATGGCGGTGAGTGCGGCTCGTTACGGTGCAACGCGGAGTGTATTTTCGTTGGTTGGCCCGGTGATGTGGACTTGGTTTTTAGCGGATTTGGGTTGGCGATCGATTTCCACGAACTACGGTCGCATTATCCCGACTATTTTTGCCCTAGCTCAAATTCGATTAACGCGATCGGAATGCGTTTGGGAACTAGCTTAACGATGGTAAATTGTAGATTTTAGATTTGAGATTGGGAGTGTGGGTGAATATCAAAAATCGCTTGAAATTAGCTGCCAAACAGACAGCCGAAAATCTCAAGTCTCGTCTCCAAAAACATCCAGATCCCCACCTGCAAATCCCTTGGAATTTCGCCCAAGTGGGGATGCTGATTTTTCCCTTAATTCCGATTTTGGGAGCTTTAGGTTTATTCCTGGCATTGGCCGGCACTTGCAAACAAAAGTTCCGTCAAATTAGTCGCCGCCCGTTGAATCGAGGATTCGCAATTCTGAGCGCGCTGCTAGTCATCACAGCCGTTTTTGCCCACAACCGCATCGAGGCTTTTATAGGGTTGTACAATTTCTTGCCGTTTTTTATATTGTTTGCCGCTTTCAGCAGTTTAATTCAAACTTCTGCTCAATTATGGCAATTGTCTTGGATGATTGTAATTAGTTCAATTCCAGTGATAATTTTAGGTCTGGGACAGCAATTTTTAGGCTGGAACGGCATCGATCAATTGCAGCCTGTTTTTGGCTGGGTACTGGCATCCCAAGGCAATCCCCCCGGCCGTATGGCTTCTGTATTTATGTACGCTAATATTTTAGCTTGCTATCTGACAATTGCTTTTATTTTAGCACTGGGACTGTGGATGTCAGAAGTCAGAAGTCAGTTGTCAGTTGGCAGTTGTCAGTTGGCAGTTGTCAGTCATCACCGCTTACCAATACCCAATGCCCAATGCCCAATGCCCAATTCCCAATTCCTATTTTTAAGTTTGGCAGTGATCGGAAATGCTGTTGCTTTGATTTTTACTAATTCTCGCAATGCTTGGGGACTGGCAGTTTTGGCAGTTTTGGCTTTTGCACTTTATGCAGGTTATAAAAAATTATTAGCTGCGGTTTTGAGTGTGGCTAGCACAGTTTTTTTGTCTGCCTTTGGCCCGGAGCCTTTACGGCAGTATTTGCAAAGAATTATCCCGGCTTTTTTCTGGGCGAGACTCACCGACGAGATGTTCCCAAATAGACCGACAGCTACTTTAAGAAAAACTCAGTGGGAATTTGCTTGGTCGATGACTCAGCAGCGTCCTTGGACTGGTTGGGGATTGCGAAATTTTACGCCTCTCTATCAAGCTCAGATGCAAGAATGGCTCGGTCATCCTCACAGTTTGATACTGATGTTGACTGCGGAAACGGGAATACCCGCAACGCTTTTTTTGTTTAGTTTAGTTGGTTGGGTTTTGGCTAGAGGTGTTTTGGTGCTAGCGAATTTGCCGCTTTTTTCTGGGGATATTAAACACGAGCAAATAACAACACAGGAACAAGCGGAAAATGCTTTAGTGATCAATCAACAGTCTATAATTATTAGCAAAAATCAGGTAGTTTGTCAAGATGTAAGAGCAACCGATCGCCTAATTTTTTTCAGTTATTTATTAGCCTTCGCCGCCTGTACGCTTTTTAACACTGTAGATGTGACGCTGTTTGATTTTCGAGTCAATACTACAAGCTGGTTGCTGTTAGCCGCAATTTGCGGAGTCAGCCAGAGGGAATAGGCGATCGGGCATCGGGCATCGGGCATCGGGCATCGGGCATCGGGCATTGGAGTTTGAGTCTGGAAGGTTATTGATAACAAATAACAAATAACCAATAACAACTGCTAACAGCTAACAGTCAACAGTCAACTGTCAACTGTCAACTGCCAACTGGCAACTGAATTCTTTTATTCTACCGTCACAGACTTAGCCAAATTACGTGGCTGATCCACATCCAAACCCCGACGGGCTGCAATGTGATAAGCCAACAATTGCAGCGGAATCACTGTCACAATCGGTGACAACAATTCATCCACCAAAGGCACCGGCAAAATGTGGTCAAAAATATCGGCTTCCGCCGCACCTTGCTTGGGTGTAACGCCAATTAAACGGGCGTCACGCGCCTTCGCTTCCTGAGCGTTGGAAAGCACCTTTTCGTAGACGCTTCCGGGCATGGCGATCGCCACTACAGGCACTTTCGCATCCAAAAGGGCGATCGGGCCGTGTTTCATCTCTCCCGCCGGATATCCTTCGGCGTGAATGTAGCTAATTTCCTTCAGTTTCAGCGCCCCTTCCAAAGCAATCGGAAAGTTAATTCCCCTTCCCAAAAATATAAAATCTTGGGTGTCTGTAAACTGGTGGGACAATTCCTCCACATACTGTTCTTGAATCTCCAAAAACTTCTCAATTTCTGCGGGTAACTGGCGCAAACCCGTAATAATTTCTGCCAATCTCTCCGTGCTGATTGTTTGCCGCTGGTGCGCCAAATCCAAAGCTAAGAAATAGAAGGCCATCAACTGAGTGACAAAAGTTTTAGTGGCAGCAACGCCGATTTCTATACCAGCGTGGGTGTTGATTACCTGTGGCATCATGTGGGCGATAGAACTTTCAGTCCTGTTAGTAATGCCTAACATTCTCGCCCGGAATTTATCAGTAAAACCCGCGCGGCGCTGCTGTTCCATCCCCAAAGCAGCCAGCGTGTCCGCCGTTTCTCCCGACTGAGTTACCCCAATAGTTAAAGTATTTGCTGTCAGCGGTGCCGGTGCGTAGCGGTACTCAGAAGCGTACTGCACCGCAGTCGGAATATTAGCTAATTGTTCCAACAAATATTTGCCAATTAGCGAGGCGTGCCAGCTCGTTCCGCAGGCGAGAATTGAAATTTGCTCGACATCAGCGCAAAGTTCCTTGGGCAAGTTGAGATTGATAGGAGAACGCTGATTTCCTGGCTGCCAATCGCTGTCTAAGTAAGCCTCCAAACACGCTCTGACTACGGCGGGCTGCTCGTAAATCTCCTTGTGCATGAAGTGTTTGAAGCCTTGCTTTTCGACTAAAACAGGACTCCAACCAAGGATGCGCGGGCTTTTTTTCAGCCTTTCTCCTGCAAAGCTGTAAACTTCGACTCCCATCGAAGTTAGCCTTGCCAATTCGCCATTTTCCAAGGACAAAACAGTGCGGGTGTGAGATACTAAGGCGGGCGTGTCGGAAGCACAGAAAAATTCGCCAGCACCAAAGCCAATCACCAAAGGAGCTTGCTGTCTGGCGACAATAATTTCCTCTGGAAAATCTGCACAAATAACGGCGATTGCAAAAGCTCCTTCTAATTTATTTACCGCCTTTAAAACCGTTTCCAAGAACGATAAATCAGCAATTTTCTCTGTTTTTTTATTTTTTTGTTCTTCTTTCTCCCTTCTTGCTTCTTTCAGGAATTCAGCTATTAAATGAGGAATAACTTCTGTATCGGTATCGGAGACAAATTTATGTCCCTTTGCTTTCAATTCTTCCCGCAACTCGCGATAATTTTCGACAATTCCATTTTGAACTACCGCAATTCGCCCGCTATTATCTAGGTGAGGGTGAGCGTTATATTCCTCTGGTTTGCCGTGAGTTGCCCAGCGGGTGTGTCCGATGCCGATGGGAGCCAGAGAGTCTATCTCTGCTAACTTTTCCCGGAGGTTGTGCAATTTGCCCTTGGCTCGGATGCAGGTAATTTCTCCTTCGGAGATGGTAGCGAGGCCCGCTGAATCGTAGCCCCGGTATTCTAGTTTCTCTAATCCTGCTAGCAAAATCTCGCTTGCTGCTTGCGTGCCGATATAGCCAACGATTCCGCACATTTAACGTACTACTCCTGCTTAGCGATCGCAATAAAACTCAAGTTTTATCATTTTTACCTTCTTCCGGCCCCAGAATGCAGATTCCGCGACAAAAAAGAGGGGGCAATTTAATCGCCCCCTCTTTTGTACCCGTAATTCGATCGGTGTGTCGATCGATATTTAGTAGGCTAGACCCATACTGCGAGTAGTTTCTGCTCCCAGGTAAACCCGGATGCTCAGAAAATCGGTGGGGCAAGCAGTTTCGCACCGCTTGCAGCCTACACAGTCTTCGGTGCGGGGAGATGAGGCAATCTGAGCTGCTTTGCAGCCATCCCAGGGCACCATCTCCAAAACGTCAGTCGGACAAGCGCGGACGCATTGAGTGCAGCCGATGCAAGTATCGTAAATTTTGACTGAATGAGACATTGAATAAAGGCTCCCAACGAGTCACTAAAAATTTGCTGCCTCTGCGAGTGAACAGATTTGACGGCGAAGTGCCACCGCTATAGCCTGCACAGAGAATTAAAGGTTAGTCTACCGCAGTGCCTGGAAGCACTTCGCGAAAAAGCGACAAAACTTCACAGTTATTCACGCGGAGAGTCTTATGGAACCCTTTTGGGCTCTCTGTCATTCGCCAACCGTTTGAGCATCAGCCTGATTAAATACAAATTGAGTTTGGCATTAGGATTGGTGAGAGTGGGCCCAAAGTTCTTGACCAAACTGCGATGATTTTATGCGGGTGATACCCCTTACCCTTGCAGAATGGTAATCTTCGGAATATTGACGGGCCCGATTGTGAAAATAATCGAGGTTGTGACTCAACATTTCAATCAAGCCATAGTCATCGGACACCCTGGCTTTTGTGGAATGGATAAAAAACGGCAAGCTGAATAGTATCAACGGCTAGATATGGTTTGATGCCATTGGTGCATTTGTAATCACAAAATCTTTAAGACTCTACCCTCGCAAATTCACGTATTTTTCATCGCTACACGGAGCTATTAGAGGAATTCTAGCCGTTTGTTAATCAATTTTACGCTGTGAGGTAATGAAGGGAGAGCGGGGAGCCAAGAAGAAACCCACAAGACTAGCGAAGAGAATCGGTGTAAAAGTGCTAAATCCTGTCAATTTGGCGAGTAGCAGAGTTGTACTAATTGGAGTTCGAGTAACTGTTGAATTCAGAGCAGCCATTACACAAATCATTGCCAAAGTCTCGTTGGATGCGGGATTAATGATAGCGATTGCCTTTCCTAAACAGGCTCCTATAAAAAACAGTGGGATGATAATACCTCCCCGCCAGCCTCCATTTACAGTCGTACTAATGGCAAACACTTTAGCAATAACTAAAGTTAAGAGAAATCCCAAAGAAAAATTTCCCTCAACAATTTTTTCAATTTGATGTTCACCAAAGAAACGAGTGAGCGGAAATAAAGCTGACAAAACACCAAGTCCTAGCCCAGCTAAAGTAGTACGCACATAGATTGGACTGGGTATCGAATCAAACAAGCGACCTACACTGCGAAATACAGCGATAAAAAGCCACCCCATGATCGCACCTACGATTCCATAAGCAATCGCTGCGGCAAAGTCATAAAGGCTGTCCACATTGTATTGAGGAAAATGCCAGGTAGGACTAATTCCTAGCTGGGTAATTGCTACAAAGATGGTGTAACTTGCACAACTTGCCACGACTGCAGGCAATATTGCTTCAAAATACTCCACAACATTCTGATGATGCAGAATTTCTAAAGCAAAAAAAGTACCACCCAATGGAGCCCCGAACAAAACTGTAAAACCAGATGCCATGCCAGCAATACTCAAAGTTCGTAGTGCCTCTCCGCTCAATTGAAAGCGATCGGCTAACCACGTACCAATTGAACCCGTGACTTGCACCATTGGTGCTTCTGGACCAGCACTGCCTCCACTTGCAATACTGATGAGCGACGACAGAATCATCGAAGGATTCTCGTTCATTGGTAACCGCCCACCATTGAGATGAATATTGTCAATAATCAACCCTATTTCGCCAGGATTTCCCAGCCAATGAATGAGCAAACCGATGAGTAAACCCGCAAGCGGCATGATGATTAGTAGAGAATGTCCACTAAAATATTCAAATCCCAACATTATGTAAGACAAAAATATCCAATAAATTGCACCAAACAAACCACAAATGATTCCTAGCATTGCCCATAGGAATACCGAACGTGTGAGATTTACTGGGTTTCGTTTCATTGCTGATCCCTTATCCATAACTAGGCAGTTAGGAAGTCTTAAAAAACTATTTTGTGTAATTGTATACAACTTCTGTTTCTATTGTCTGCATATTAACCTACCAACCACCACACTTGCTTTGGAGTGTAGATCCGGGCTATGGAATGCGAAGAGAGCAATCGCAGTCTAACAAGGACTGGCAACGGAACTGAGGCATAGGTTATCAGTGGTGTAGCCACCTTGCAACGCCGTTCGCTGAAGCCCTCGCCGTTAGACCGATTCTTCTATTGGTGGTGTCAATAGCTTAAAGAACCATTTGGGCTCTCTGATGACGAGCTAAGATCAGAAATAAATGGCATTGTCGCGCAACTTAACCGACAAAGAGTGATCACTCCGCAGCGCCATTGCTGCCCCACCAGAAGAAGACTAGACCACCTCTGGGAGCAAAACGACAAATTGTGGACGGTATCTTATATCAACTCAAGAGTGTATGAGCGCGAGCGATCGTCCCGCTAGCACTCGGCTATAATTCCGCTCTAACCGGATTTGTATCCGCTCAATAATTCGGGGCGGACTACCCACTCAGGAACGATTTTGCGTCATTTGATGTGCATTGTTGAGCGATTTACCCCGGATTATTGAGCGGATACCCGGATTTGATGTGAGAAAAAACTAAAGTCTTTACTACCAACCTGGATTTAACACGAGAAAGGACTAAAGCCCTTACGACAAACCCGCGCCAATCGATCGACTAAAAGCCTAATTTTTCTAACACGGGCTTAGTTGACACGATATGTCGATCGAGTCCTAGTTTTTTCGGCTCCACACCCAAAGCCAAAGCCACCAATTGCGACAAATGCAACACGGGCAAACCCAACTTGCGCCCTATTACTTTTTCCACCTCCGGCTGTCGCGAATCCAAATTCAAGTGACAAAGCGGACAAGGCGTTACCATACAATCAGCGCCATTGTCAAGAGCATCTTGAATATGTTTGCCTGCCATCTGAAAAGATTGGTTAGTGGCATAACTCGCCAAGGGCCAGCCGCAGCACTGCGTCCGCCCTCGATAGTAAACCGGAGTTGCCCCGATCGCCCGAAACACATTTTCCATCGATTCCGGTTGGTGCGGGTCATCGTAAAGCAGCTTATCCTGAGCTCGCAGCAGATAGCACCCGTAAAAAGACGCGCACTTCAAACCCGAAAGCTTGCGGGTGACTCGCTTCTGCACCTCCTCTAGGCCGTAATCTGCAACGATCGCCCACAACAGATGTTTCACCTCGGTACTGCCTTGATAAGGCGAACAGCCTTGTTTTTCCAGTAAACCGTTGACTTTTTCTATGTAGTTAGGATCGGTTTTCTGGCAATCCTTGAGGCGATCGTCCACATGACCGATTACCCCTTGACAAGTGCTGCAATGCGTCAGCAAAGGCAAATTCAGTTCCTCGGCTAAAGCAATATTGCGGGCGTTGACAGTATCTTCGAGTAACTGCGAATCTTCCTTGAAAGTGCCAGAACCGCAGCAGGAAGCTTTTTTGAGTTCCACCAGTTCAATCCCCAACGCTTGAGTGAGCGCCATTGTAGACAGGTAAAGTTCGCGGGCCGCCCCTTGGGCAACGCAACCGGGAAAATAAGCATATTTCAGATTTTGGGATGGCATAATCGTTTCTGCTGGGGACACAAGGTTCGGGAAAAGAAACTTGAGCGATCGAAGTCGGGAGGCTTCCTGCTTAGTTTTCCCTCTTTATAATTAACCGATCACCGCCTAGCTAAGAGCCAATTGTCAGCTTTTCTCAAGCATTTTGAGTTGATGACTGACGCACCATCGACCAAAAATCCGCTTCCTCAACGTTATCAGGTGGCTAAACGAGATGATTGATTTTGGGCTATTGGGTTTTTTTGCCTGAGTCCTAGAGTTGCTGCGATCGTCCGTGTCCCAATTGTCCCTGGCCCGTGTCACTTAGAAAAGCGGCCAGCCTTTGTCCTGCAGATCCCCCTTTCGGATAAGATTAGATACGCAGCAACCAATGAGGACACGATGTTATGAGCCAAGACGACATTTTTGCTAGAGTCCAGAAAATTGTGAAAGAGCAACTGGAAGTCGAGCTGAGCGAAGTCAAGCCGGAAGCCAACTTTGCTAATGATTTAGGAGCAGATTCCTTAGATACAGTAGAGCTGGTAATGGCCTTGGAAGAAGAGTTTGATATTGAAATTCCCGACGAAGCAGCCGAAGGAATTACTACGGTTCAAGCTTGTGTAGATTACATCAGCAGCCAACTTGCAGCTCCAAAAGCATAAAATACCTGTCTTTTCCCCTAAGAGGAGAGAAGTTATAAAACTGGAAACTCCTCTTTAGTTCTGCGTTCTGGGTGTTTAATTTTTTGAAACTGAAATCATGACAAATTTAGAGCGTAAGCGCGTTGTTATCACGGGTCTAGGCGCGATTACACCGATCGGCAATACCTTGTCCGAATATTGGGACGGGTTGCTTGCCGGGAAGAATGGTATAGGCCCGATCACCTTATTCGACCCGTCGCGGCACGACTGCCGCTTTGCCGCAGAGGTGAAGGGTTACGACCCACACGACTATTTAGAGCGCAAGGAAGCAAAGCGGATGGATCGCTTTGCTCAATTTGGGGTGTCAGCGAGCAAACAAGCTGTTGCTGATGCAAAGTTGGAGATTAATGACCTGAACGCAGAACAGGTGGGTGTCATTCTTGGCACTGGCATTGGTGGCTTAAAGGTTTTGGAAGATCAGCAAGAGATCTATCTGACTCGCGGCCCAGATCGGTGCAGCCCGTTTATGATTCCCATGATGATTGCGAATATGGCCGCGGGCCTGACGGCGATTCAAACGGGTGCTAAGGGGCCAAACTCTTGCACGGTGACGGCCTGCGCTGCCGGGTCAAATGCCGTGGGCGATGCGTTTCGCTTAGTTCAGGCGGGTTACGCCCAAGCCATGATTTGTGGCGGTACAGAAGCTGCGGTGACACCTTTGTGCGTGGCGGGTTTTGCTGCGGCGAGGGCGCTTTCGACTCGCAATGATGACCCGACTCATGCTTGCCGTCCGTTCGATCGCGATCGTGATGGTTTTGTCGTCGGCGAAGGTGCTGGCATTCTAATTCTAGAAGAAATGGAACACGCTCTGGCGCGTGGCGCGAAGATTTACGCAGAAATCGTCGGCTACGGTTTAACTTGCGATGCCTATCACATGACTTCTCCGGTACCGGGGGGAGAGGGTGCGTCGCGGGCAATGGCTTTAGCGCTCAAGGATGGGGGTTTGACGCCGGATATGGTGAGCTATATCAACGCTCACGGCACAAGCACGCTTCCCAACGATTCTACGGAAACGAAAGCGATTAAAAAGACTTTGGGAGACCATGCTTACAAAGTAGCAATTAGTTCTACCAAGTCAATGACCGGCCATCTTTTGGGCGGTTCTGGGGGAATTGAGGCGGTGGCGACGGTAATGTCGATCGCCAATGACAAAATCCCGCCAACAATTAATCTGGAAAATCCCGATCCTGAGTGCGATTTGGACTATGTTCCTCATACAAGTCGCGATCTAAAAGTTGATGTGGCGCTGTCGAATTCTTTTGGATTTGGCGGCCACAACGTCACACTGGCATTCAAGAAGTTTGTTCGGTAACGGCTAATCCAAAATCGAGAGTTAAAAGGTGAAAAATTAATTTTTCACCTTTTAATTTTTAGATAAATTTTAGATTTGGCGATCGGCTATTAGCTGTAGGTGCAAATTTTAAATTATTGTAGGGTAGGCATCTTGCCTACCCTAACTTTCTGAAGTATAACCGGAGCGATCGTATGAATCAACCAATTATTCGATTTTTGACAACAAAGAATTATAAAAATCTGCACTTAGATCCATCTGTAAATTTAAACAACCTTAATATATTTATCGGCTCAAACGGTTCAGGCAAAAGCAATTTCATCAGTTGTTTAAAATTTTTAAAAGATTGCCTAATAGCTATTCCTGACGCAAATCGGGACGTGAGTAGTTTTGAGGATGCTATTTCTAAAATTGGTGGTGGTAGAATTTTAGATGTCAATGTTGAAAGTCCAGCCAAGGTCAGTATAGCTTGTTGTTTTTCGCAAATTAACCACACTGGTAATCTTCAAAAAGACAGCGCAATTCTTGATTTCAAACTTTATACCGATAGACAAAAAGTAAGGGCGAGCATCTCTGAAGAATATCTATATGGCGGAGAAGATTTGCAGGAAACTTCCAGCAGGCAACCTTTCTATTACTATAAATTGCATAACAGAGAATTAGGGCAAGGAGTTTTATCTGTTTACAAGTCTCTCGGTCAAGAGCCAACTCAGTTTGAACCTTTAGATAACATTCCTACCAATTCCTTTGGTTTATTGACAATTCCGACACTGCTTGAAAATAGTCTATTACCACCAGAAACTACACCTATTTACAAAATTAGAAGAGAATTAATTGAATTTATTTCAAAATGGCAATTTTATAATGCCAATAACATGAATTTGAATTCAATTAGAACCGCCGAACCTAAAATAGGTGGAAGTGATATTTACTTATCTGCATCGGGAGATAATCTGCCTTTAGTATTGTACAATTTAAACCAAAAATCTATCAATTTTGAAGATAGCATTAACGAGGCAATGAAGTCCATCCTGCCAAAAACTCGTCGCCTTAGAGCTTTACCTTCTGGTCGCCTATCTCTCACTGTAGAATGGTATTTTGAAGGTATTGATGATGAAGCATTCTACCTAAATGAAATGTCGGATGGAACTGTCAGGATGCTTTGTTGGGCAACTATATTACATTCTCCACTTCTTCCTTCTTTGATAGTCATTGATGAACCTGAATTAGGATTGCACGTCTCGTGGATGCCAATTTTAGCTGAGTGGATTAAAAAAGCTGCCACCAGAACTCAGATAATTATTACCACGCATAGTCCCGACCTTTTAGATCACTTTACCGATCGTTTAGAGAATGTTCTTTGTTTTTATCCCGAAAACAGAACGTATTTCTCAGTCAAATCTCTTTCAAAAGAACTGCTGAAGCCAAAACTTGAAGAGGGATGGCAATTGGGCGACTTATACCGTGTTGGTGATCCAAGTATTGGAGGATGGCCGTGGTAGTGTGGGTTTTCTCTGGTGGCGGTGAGGCTGAGGTTAGAGGATTCTTTCCTTTTTTAGAAAAAACTTTTCCGGGCTGTAGATTTGAACGAAAAACACCAGTTCGCCAAAAACCCGGCCCTAAAGCTAATAGAGCAGGTAGTTATGGAAGAACAGGTCAAAGCTTAATCGAGCAAATAAAGCAAGAATTACCGATCGCCTTAAAAGCGGAAGCAAATAAATGCGACTTGATTTTAGTTTTTGACGATTTGGATTGCCGCGATTCTCAGACACAAAAATCAAAAATATTGGCAGAGTTATCAAAAATACCCGAATGTGCTGACATCGAAAAATTTGTTGGGTTTGCCGCGCCGGAAATCGAAGCTTGGATTATTGCTGATTGGAATAATTCAATAGCTAAACATTCAGATTTTCGTCGAGGCAAAAGACATGAACGGATGCGTTGGTGGCTAAGTACACAAAGAAAAGTTTCTTTTGAGAATCCAGAAGCATTTAGTGAATACGATGCTGAAAAAGATTGCTGTCGAGAAAAAATATCAGAATATTTAATTGAGTCAAGTGTTCAAGATGAACTCGATCGCGATAAAGCACGCTTTTCTAAAGGAAATCATACTCCTTTGCTATTGAGGGAAATCGATCCAAATGAAGTCCAGAAAAAATGTCCCTTATTTCGCGAACTTTATAACTATCTCAATAATTTTTGTCGTTGTCCATAAAGGGTCAGATAAAAATTTATTTAGGTAAACTGTAAGCCAACTTTTGCCAAGCATTAGTAGTGCTAAATTAGATTTTCCCCAAACAAAAAGCGCCCCTATTTCTAGGAGCGCTTTTTGTTAATCTCAAGTTAAAAATTAACCGTTTATAGAAGGAGCAACCAAAGCTACGGGAGTTGTTTCACCAGCAGCCAAATCAAGCGGGAAGTTGTGAGCATTGCGCTCGTGCATTACTTCCATACCCAAGTTAGCGCGGTTGATCA
>NZ_JAUBPI010000057.1:0-41126 GCF_036700645.1 Microcoleus sp. S36b_A4
TCTGACCAGTTTTTTTTCAACAATTCTCTAAAAGCCTCTTGACAAAAGACTTACAGTCTTAACTTGTCACCAATGCTTGGTAAGGGGAGGGTTGGGGTGGGGTAAAAAAATTACGATTCCTACAATAATTGCTATATAAATATTTTTTTTACGAACCGCGAAGGCGCTAATAAAGCGAAGAGAATTAAGAGGGAACTTGACAATTACTAGCTAGGTTTTCCAATCAACGAAACGGGCGTAAATATAAGCAATAATTTCTCCGATCACAGTCCGAAAACCTTCGCTCGATTTCCACCATTCTTGTGGGTTGTAATCTTGCGATTCAGCAGCTATAATCCCGACTTTAATGCCAGGATTCAGGACTTCTTGGAAAACAATCCAACTTCTGCGGGCGTGAGGGCCAAAAGAATAAAGATTAATTGATTCAACTTTTATGGCAGAAGCAGCCAGCCAATCGCGAAGTGCGATCGCCGAAGCAGCAGTGCGGTGTTTGACAACACTCGCTGCTGGTACTGCTACTACTTGGTTTGTATCAAATCCTAGCGCAATAAAAGTCGCGGCAGTTAGTTCGGCATAATTTTTATATTCAGCAAGATAGAAGCCTTTACTTAAAGGAACTCCTGTGGTAATTAATTGGCGGTATTCGCCTTTTTTGAATTCGGCGATCGCACTTTCGATCGCATAATCCGGCAACCACCCTTCGACAACCAAGATATCTGCTTTAATCGGCGCATTTACCGCCAAAAACGGATGGATATTTGTGAGAATTAAGATCATTGCAATTATTAATCCCATCAGAGCAATTACCCAACCTTCCTTGGTAACTGCCCACATTTCTCGGCGGCGGATTAGACGAATTCTCATTTTAACTCGATCTAAATGTTTTCTTCGGGTATGGAGACCGATTCGGCGAGACTGGGGAAGAGGGAAATAGTGGGAAAGTAATAGAATTTCCCAATGCCCAATGCCCCATTCCCAATGCCCCATTCCCAAATTATTGGTGTTTAAGATACTCAAAAACGCTTTTATCCCCAATATCCTGCGGCATCGGTTGAAAAAACTTGCGTACAGCAAAGATAATAAACAAAGCCGCCCAAACTGCCAGCAAAAATTGTTCATTTTCGGCTGACAAAAATCCAAAAATATGTCCTAAAATTAACAAAGGAACTCCCGGAGTCAAAAACTTAGTTTCGAGGCGATTAAAGCAGAATGCTTCCTTAAAATAAATGCCATTTAAGGCTGCAAAAGTAAAGCCAATTCCCCACAACGTCGCGGGATGTTCGTACACTGCTAAAGCTAGAGGTTGGCTGCTTTGTAGGGCCACAAACAATGCTGCCGCGCCGCCGATCGCCCAAAACGCCTGTAGTGTTCGGTGCAGCGCAATCATGTAAATGTGAATAGTTGCCAAGCTGACGCCTAAAGCGATCCAGAAACAAGCAAAAACAGGCGTTACAGCTTGGATTGCCATCGGGTTATCGCCCTGTTGTAGCACCAGAGTAGTGCCGATCGCAAAACACAGCGCCGCCACCCCCAATCCAGCGCGGTAAATCAACACTCCCGTGCGATCGTTTTGAGTAATCGTAAATTCGCCGAATTGTCCTTGATAGACTGGCGATTCATCAGGTGATTTCAGTAGTTGCATTACAGCTTCCTCCTATCAGACACGAATGTACTTCTGCCAAGATATACTTTATTGATAAACCGATCCAGCGAGACCGAGCGATGCCTAAATTTAACAAGCCTAAAGTTAACCAGCCTAAAGTTAACAAGTCTAAAGTTAACAAGTCTAAAGTGGACGATCGCCTAGAGCAAAGCAAATCCCTTTCTTCACAATCCGAACTTCCTCCAGTTCAGCTTGATGAAACCATTGTAGCAGGCAGAAGACCGAAACCGGTCAACGACTTTCAGAGCCTGCTGGAGGAATTATCCGAATTGAGAGCGGGGTTCGATCCAGAAATGTTAGCGCATCTCGATAAAAATATGCCATTTAATACCAAGCAATTTGAAACTAAAATCAGTAAGATTTTGGGATCAAAAAATATTGATTTCAACCTAAAAAATTCACTCAAATATCTAGATTACATCAAGGAAAATATTCAACTCCCCTGCCACGTTACTGGCATAGAAGAGTTTGAATGGGAAGAAGAATATACAATGGGTTCGGGCAGCAAAAAAGAATATGCACGGCTCAAAAAAACTCAACCTTCTTATACTGATAGATTCACAATTAATCGGTTGGAGGATTTGGTGCTTCAGGAAGAAGGCATATTTGTGGAAGTGCAGCGCGTCAGCGATCGCCAAAAGTTTATGTTGCCTTTATCAGAGTTAGAATCAGTTGATGTAACCTCCCGAAACAATCAGTTATTAGATGATTATGCCATGTGGTTTATCAATTATTAAGGAAGAGTGAAAAAGTGGAAAACTGGAGGAGGGGAAGAGGGGAAGAGGGGAAGAGTGGGGATGGGAAAAATCTCCCTTCTTCCTTCTTCCGGACATCCGTTACAGAATCCGTTGCCGAACTTCCTTCTTCCTTCTTCCGGACATCCGTTACATCCGTTACAGAATCCGTTGCCGAACTTCCTTCTTAATTAAATTGAAGCTGGCAAGTGCGATCGCGAAACCAAAGCCAAAGCTTCAACCAAACTGCGAACAGCCGCAATCATCGCCACTTCGCTATTCAGTTGGCTGACAGCAGAACCGACACCAACACCTGCAGCACCGGCTCCAATAGCGAGCGGTGCGGTGACGCTGGAGATACCGGAAGCGCAGAGTACGGGGACGGATACGGCGCGGGAAATTTCAAAGGCTGCAGCCAAAGTAGGCGCTGCTTTTTCAATTAATCCCAATGTGCCGGCGTGAATTGGTTGAGCGCTTGTGCCACCTTCGGTTTGAATGATGTTAGCCCCAGCTTTGACTAATTCAATTGCTAACTGCACTTGTTTGTCGAGTGCCAAAATGTGGGGAACTGTTACAGAAAGAGTGATGTTTGGAAACAGCGATCGAGTTTCGCGAGTCAACTGCAAAACTTCCTCAGCTTCAAAGCGGCGGCCTACTGCGTAGAAAGCATCAAAGTTACCAATTTCAATCAAATCAGCGCCAGCTTCTACCGCAGGCACAAACTTTTCTGGTTCCACAGCCGATACACAAATTGGCAAATTTGTCAACTGTTTTGCCATCAATACCAAATCGCGATCGGCAGCAATATCAACAAAGGAAGCACCGCCGAGATCCGCTGCTTTGACGACAGCCGCAACGTTGGCGGCGTCAAAATTATTTAAACCGCTGATAATTTTCAGGGCGCGACCTTGCTCAAATGCGCGCTGCAATTTAGAATTTACACTCATCGTTAGTTTTCCAACTCAAAAAATTTCTTAGACTCATTTTGACACGAATTAGAAAAATTTTTGGTTTTTAATTCTTAATTTTTAATTACTACGCGGCTGGCGAAATTTGTAAACATCTTTGATAACTTGTGCCCAGCCGTCAGAGAGAGATTCGAGAATACGAGATCCCTTTTCTTTCGTCGCCACCGTCGCATCGCCCAACACACCGCTTTCAGTCAACTCTCGCGTCAGCCAAGCAAAAGGCAAATTCCCTTCCATACTCAGCAAACTGTCTGTTGGTAAACCCTGCGGGTATTCGCAAATAGCCAGTTCCATTTTCACCTGTTCGGGCAAAATTGACAACATCAAACTCGTTTCTGCATCGCCCGCGTGAATTCCAAACTCCAATTCCTTTGCAGTTAATAATTCAGCAGCCACATTCGGAACGCCCCAAACAAACAGCGGAAAAACAGAAAAATCCTGATATTTATGATGAATATCCCGCGCCGCAATTTCCATTACCTGTGGCTGTCCGCCGTGACCATTCATTAACACGAATTTTCTAAATCCAGCTTGATAAATACTGTCCGCAATTTCACTGATTACTGCTAAAACAGTCTGAGCACTGAGCATAATTGTACCGGGAAAATGGCAGTGTTCGTTCGACTTGCCATAGTACAAAGGTGGCAAAGCATAGGCGGGAATATTTGCCTCTAACTTTGCCAGGGCTTTGCCTGTCACCGCTGTGCTAATTGCCGCATCTACAATTAAAGGCAAATGGGGGCCGTGCTGTTCGATCGCACCTAGCGGCAGAATTATCACAGTATTTTCCTTATCCGGCATAGACTGAATTTCTCTCCAAGTCAGATAGGGAAAAAAGCGCGATTCTGGAATGAAATTGTGCATATTGTGGCGACAATAGTAAAAGTAAGCAAGGCAATCAATTAACCTGAAAACTAAAAATAAATTCCCTAGATAGCTAGTAGAGAAATGATGCTGTCTCTCCGTAGATGCTATAATTTATAGCAGATGCTTTAAGAGGGCGCTGATGTACGCTCGCCAGCTCAGACCGAAAGACATAGATACCACTAATTGATGGAAGCTTGGCCAACCCCACAAACTAATTTAACCGACATTCCGATCGCCGAGGAACTGTCGCGCCGCATCCCTCGATCGCACGATCACAAAGCAGAAAACCGAGCGCTGCAAACGCTGGCCCGACAATTGGCAACCTCACCCCACAGGCTGCTCAAAACACTGGTGGCGATCGCGAAAGATTTGTGCGGCGCAGGAAGTGTCGGAGTCTGCTTACTAGAAGAAAATGCCCGTTCCGAACAAATCTTTCGGTGGGAGGCATTGGCGGGCGCGTGGGAAGCAGCAGAAGATACAAACACACCCCGCAAATTGCGTTTGTCGGGAACCCCGATCGATCGCCAAACTCCTCAGCTTTACTTCGCTCCCGAACAATATTTTACCGACTTACAGCAGCTAGAATTGCCGATCGCCGAAGCGTTAGTCGTGCCACTGGAAGCAGAAAATCAACCGCTGGGGGCAATATGGATTGTATCTCACGATTCCGCTCGCCAATTCGATGCCGAAGACTTGCGGATCGCGATCGCCCTAGCAGACTTTGCCGTTGCCGCCGTACAAATCGATCGCGCCCATCAAACCAAAGAAGCTTTGCGAGAAAGCGAAGAACGCTGGCAGCTAGCCTGTGCCGGCAACAACGACGGCATTTGGGATCAGAACCTGAAAACGAATTGCCAGATCCTGAGCGATCGCTGTTTAGAGATTTTGGAACGTCGGCCCGAAGAAGTCAAAAACTTCAGCCAATATTTGAGCTACATTCATCCCGATGATTTGGAGATGATGCAAAGCAATTGGCAGCAGCACTTGCATCGAGAAACCTCACATTACTGCTGCGAGTACCGCGTTCGTTGTCCCGACGGCCGCTACAAATGGATTTTAGCCAGAGGGCGAGCAATTTGGGACGAGTCAGGCAATCCCGTGCGGGCTGTGGGTTCCGTGACAGATATCACGGATCGCAAACAAACTGAAATTGCCTTGAAACAAAGCGAAGAACGTTTGAGCGTCGCCATCGAAGGCTCAGGCATGGCAACCTGGGATTTAGACGTGCGAACAAATCGAGTAATTTGGTCGGCGACCCATTTCAGCATTTTGGGCTGCGAACCAGTACCAGACGGCGAAGTAAGCGTAGCTGTGTGGGAAAACTGCGTGCATCCAGACGACTTAAAGCAAGTCATGGAAGCAGCCAAAACAGCTCGGCAAACGAGATCGCTCTACTCCCCGGAATACCGGATCATCCGGGCCGACACACGAGAAATCCGCTGGTTGAGAGCGTTCGGGCGCTATCTCTACGACGCCGCAGGCGAAGCAGTGCGGTTTATCGGAGTATTATTTGATGCTACCGATCGCAAAAAGGCCGAACTCGCCCTACAAGAAAGCGAGCAAACCGTGCGCCGTCAACTTGTAGAGATAGAGTCGCTCTACCAAACAACTCCCGTGGGTTTGGCTGTTTTAGACACAGATTTGCGGTTCGTGCGGCTCAACCAGCGGTTTGCCCAAATGAACGGCTTGGCCGTAGAAATGCACATCGGTCATACCCTGCGCGAAATTGTCCCCGACTGGGCAGACACAGCCGAACCTTTGTTGGGCCACCTTCTAGACACCGGAGAACCGATCCGAAATTTTGAACTCACGGGTGAAACCAGGGATCAACCCACTGTTGTTCGCACTTGGCTCCAGAATTGGTGGCCACTCAGAGACAGGGGCCCAGAGATTGTCGGAATTCATATGGTGGTACAGGAAATTACCGCTCGCAAAATGGCCGAACTCGCCTTGCAAGAAAGCTACAACCGTTTCCAATCAGCTACAAGGGCGATCGACGGCATGGTGTTTGAGTGGGATTTGGCAGCAAACTCAGTTTACCGTTCCCAGGGACTGTGCTCGATCGTCGGTGTCTACCCAGAGGATGCACCCGCCACAGCAGAGTGGTGGAGAGAACGCATCCATCCCGTCGATTTGGCACGTATCCAAGCCGGGGGGCAATCAATCTTGAATATTCCCGATCGCTATGAAATCGAGTACCGAGTCCGGCACCAAGACGGGCGCTGGATCGATGTTTCGGAACGCGGCTGTTTAATCCGCAACCAGCAAGGCGAAGCAACCAAAATAGTCGGCTTCACCAGCAACATTACCCAGCGCAAACAAGCAGAAGCAGCACTGCGCGATCGTGAAACCCACCTACAGTTGATTCTCGACAGCGCCAAAGACTACGCCATCTTCACCATCGACACCGACGGACAGGTTACCAGTTGGAACGCAGGCGCCCAGAGATTGCTGGGCTATACCGAAGCTGAAATCCTCGGCCTGGACGGACGCATCATCTTTACTCCAGAAGACTCAGCAGCCCGAATGCCGGAAGCAGAAATGCACATCGCCCTGACTCAGGGAAAGGCAGAAAACGAGCGCTGGCACCTCCGCAAAGACGGCAGCCGCTTGTGGGGCAGCGGGCTGGTGATGCCCCTGCGCGACGCAGACGGCGAGGTGCAAGGTTTCCTGAAAATTATGCAGGACAAAACCGAGCGCCGGCAAATAGAAGAAGCACTGCGGCACAGCGAAAATCTCTATCGCACCCTCGCCGATGGTGTCCCGGAATTAATGTGGATCAACACCGCCGACGGCAGGTTAGAGTTTTGCAACCAACACTGGAAAAGCTACACCGGGATGATGCCAGAATTGCCGATGCTTGCGCCGGTGCTGCAATTATTTCATCCTGATGATCTGCCAACAGTTGTCGCCACGCGCACTCCTGCGATTGAAGCAGGGGAAGCCTACGAATTCGAGTGTCGGGTACGCAGGTTTGATGGTAATTACCGCTGGCATCTAGCGCGACTTGTACCCGTCAAAGATAGGAAGGGAAAGGTGTTGCAATGGGCTGGTATCGGCATTGATATTGACGATCGCAAACGAGCCGAAGAAAGCTTAGCAGAAAGCGACCGCCGCTTCCGCTTTCTGGCTGAGTCGTTGCCTCACCTGATTTGGAACGTAAGCTCAGCCAGGGAAATTCGCTTTACCAATAAACAAAGATGGTTGGAATATCTGGGGATGTCTTACGAGGAAGCCGCTCAAAGCAATTGGGAATCCCTAGTCCCGCCCTCGGATTTGGCAGAATCTTGGGCCCGCTGGGAAGAATGTCTAATCAGCGGAGAAGTTTATCAAGTTGAGCTGCGCCTCCGGCGGGCAGCAGACCAAATGGAACGCTGGCATTTGTCCCGCGCGGTGCCAATTCGCGACGCAGGAGGCCAGATTGTCGAGTGGATCGGTACGAATACTGATATTCACGATCGCAAACAAGCCCAACTTAACGAGCAGTTTCTCTCTGATCTCGAAGTCCGCTTGCGACAGCGCATCAACCCCGCAGAAATGTTGTCGGAAGCGATGAACAGTCTGGGAGAATATTTAAAGGTCGATCGCTGCATCTGGCACGAAATCGATGTAGAAGCCGATCGGGCAATTGTCCACCAAGACTGGCATCAGTCCGACCTTGCCAGCGCCGTCGGCACTTATCAAATCTCAGACTTTAAGACCCCAGAACTGAAAGCTCTGTCTATGGCTGGTCAAACACTTGTCATCTCAGATATCGCTAATGATCCGCATACAGCGCATTTATTCGATAACTACGGTGCCGTGTCGATTCGTGCTTTGGTCGATGTTCCCTGCCTTCAGGAAGGGCGCTGGGTGGCTCTTTTGGTGGTGACATCAAAGGTGGTTCGGCACTGGCGGCCCGATGAAGTTTGGCTGATGCAAGAAGTGGTGGCTCGCCTCTGGACGGTGATCCTGCACGCGCGAGCCCTGCATGAGCTGCACGAAAGCGAGGCTCGGTTCCGCGCTCTAGCTGACAACATCGCTCAGTTGGCCTGGATGACAGATCCCACTGGCGCGAGCTTATGGTATAATCAGCGCTGGTTTGACTACACGGGCACAACCCTAGAAGAAATGCGAGGCTGGGGCTGGCAACTGTTACACCACCCGGAACACCTCGAGCGCGTTGTCGAAAAATTTAGGCGCTGCATTGAAACAGGCGAACTCTGGGAAGATACTTTCCCCTTGCGCGGCAAAGACGGATCGTACCGCTGGTTTCTCTCGTGCGCCGTGCCGATTCGCGACGATCAAGGCAACGTGCTGCGCTGGTGTGGCACTAACACCGATATTACCGATCAAAAAGTTGCAGAAGCGGAACGGGAACTCCTTCTAGCGCGGGAAAAGGCAGCGCGGGAAGAAGCAGAACAGGCTAACCGCGTCAAAGACGAATTTTTGGCTGTTTTGTCTCACGAATTGCGGACTCCCTTAAACCCGATTATGGGCTGGGCGAAGCTGCTGCAATCGAATCTTCTGACACCGGAAAAGCAGCGTTATGCCTTAGAGACGATCGAGCGCAACGCCAAACTACAAACTCAGCTTATCGAAGATTTGCTTGACGTGTCGGGGATTCTGCAAGGTAAGGTTAGCTTGAATATTGCACCTGTGGATTTAGCTGGGGTAATCAGCGCCGCCATTGAAACGATGCGTCTGGCGGCGGAAGTCAAGTCGATTCAAATCAGCACTCAATTTGCACCGCATCTGGGCCCGGTGTTGGGCGATGCGGGCAGACTTCAGCAGGTAGTCTGGAATTTACTGTCAAATGCCGTCAAGTTCACCCCGCCCGGAGGCAAAATTGAAGTCGTTCTCGATCGGGTGGACACCTTGGCCCAAATTACTGTAACTGATACGGGAAAAGGTATCGAACCTGATTTTCTGCCCTATGTATTCGACTACTTCCGGCAAGCTGACAGCTCGATAACGCGCAAGTTTGGCGGATTGGGTTTAGGATTGGCGATCGTCCGCCATCTCGTCGAACTCCACGGTGGCACGGTAAAATCCGACAGTCCGGGCGAAGGAAAAGGTGCAACCTTGACCGTCAGGATACCTCTGATGCCCGTGCCCTCTCAGACCAGCCCTGCGGGAACTGCGTCGCGGGACGAGTCCTTCAATTTGAGCGGTATCAGGGTGTTAGCGGTGGATGATGAGGCCGATGCGCTAGATTTAGTGGTTTTTCTGCTTGAGGAGTGTGGGGCAAGTGTTACAGCAGTTGCTAACGCGGCCGATGCCTTGGCGGTTTTAACTGAGTCTGTGCCGGATTTGCTGTTGAGCGATATTGGAATGCCCGACACGGACGGTTATATGTTGATGCGACAGGTTCGGGCTCTGGCGCCCGACAAAGGGGGACGGATTCCGGCGATCGCCCTCACGGCTTATGCTGGAGAGATTGACTATCAGCAGGCCATGGCTGCGGGGTTCTGGCGCCACATTTCCAAGCCTTTAGATCCCGACAAGTTGGTGCAGGCGATTTGGGAGGTACTCGATCGATCGGGCAAAAACCTTATTTAAAGTGTTTTTGTGTCGGAAAAGTCTTTATTTAACGAACCGCGAAGATGCAAAGAACGCGGTCGGCGAAGCCGTTCCCGAAGGGTAGGAGGAAGGGAAGAAGATAGGAAGAAGTTAATAATCTCAATTCCGCTTATATCTGAGATATTGCACCCTTTTCAATCAGCGTTTTATTGACTGGCTAGGAGCAATGGCGCACAATAAAATTAACTTTTTGTGGAACAGGCATCTTGCCTGTTCATAAAAAGCTTATTGAAAATGGTGTAACATCCCAGATGTAACCAATTTTATTGTCGTTTGCTCGCGCATCATCTCAAACAAAAAAACCTCACAGATGGAGGTTTTTTGATTATTTTTGGTGCTAGTCGGACAGGTTAAAACATCCTGTCCCTGCATAATGCCCACAGCCCTAAGACTCGATTCTTAGCGGTAGTCACTTCGCACGGCTGGCTCGCGATCACTCGTTGTAGTTGTATAGCGGACATTTTCTTCGCGTTTGCGGGGAATCAAACCCAACAAACCAGACAAGCCTAGCAATCCCAACCATCCCCAATCAAAATCGCGATCGGTCTCAGCATTGTAGACATCGGAGCGAGGAGTTGTGGTGGTTGTAGTGCTGTTAGTACCGGAAGTAGTACCGCCCGTTGTATCTGTCTGAGCTGAAGCAGGGAGATGAGCTGGTGCTAGGGCTAAACCAGCAGCTATAATACCTGCACCGATTGCTTTGGATAAATCAGAACGTTTCATAATTCAAATGCTCTCTGTTGGCTAAAATCTTTAACTATCAAAACTATATCAATGGGCTTTTAAAGTTAAATCCATCTCTAGCAGTAAAGATGGTTATGTTCCACCTATAACTACAGATTGATATCCAATTTTTAGCAGACACACAAAATGAAATATTGCTCGCGGAGGCACTCCGGTACTAGACATAGGGGGTCTGGCACCTCAGTCGGTTATGAGGCACTCCGGCAGTCCCGACAATAGACAAGGTGTTGTTTACAAAAAAAGGTAAACTCAGATATTGCACAGATAAGTGTTGGAACTCGATCGACGGAGATCAAAACTTTTGGGTATAGAGTTACGCAGCTACGTATTTCTAGACAACTTGCAGCCACAGCACGCAGCATACATCGGCACAGTCGCCGCCGGATTCTTGCCGCTGCCAGGGGATGCGTCGCTGTGGATAGAAATCTCGCCCGGTATCGAAATTAACCGAATTACCGATGTCGCCCTCAAATCTGCCTCCGTGCGCCCAGGGGTGCAGATAGTCGAGCGCTTGTACGGTCTTCTGGAAGTACACTCGAGTCAGCAGGGGGAAACGCGGGCAGCAGGCAAAGCAATTCTAGAATTCATCGGAGTCCGCAGAGAAGAATGTATCAAACCGCGAGTGATTTCCAGTCAAATTATTCGCAATATTGATGCCCACCAAACACAATTAATCAACCGCACCCGGCGCGGACAGTTGCTGCTGGCGGGACAAACGCTTTACGTCTTGGAAGTAGAACCGGCGGCCTATGCAGCGCTGGCGGCTAATGAAGCAGAAAAAGGCGCATCTATTAACATCTTAGAGGTTCAGGCTGTAGGTAGTTTCGGACGGCTTTACCTCGGCGGCGCAGAACGAGATATTATAGCAGGTTCCCAGGCAGCAATTGCGGCGGTGGAAAGCGTGACGGGTCGAGAAAATCCAGCAATTTTTGGTCGCAAGGAATAGCCGTTAAAGGAGATGCAATTATGGCAAATACACAGCATTTAGCGCTGTTAAAAAAAGGTGCAGTCACTTGGATTAAATGGAGAAGTCTCAACCCAAATATAGAACCGGATCTCAGCGAAGCTAACCTCGCGGAAGCAAATCTCAGAGGTGCACATCTTTGGCGATCGAACCTTTTTAAAACAGATTTGTTTAAGGCTAAATTAATTGCGGCAAACCTGGCAGAATCTAATTTTAGTTTAGCAAATCTTGCGGGAGCGCAACTGCTGGAATCTAATTTAATTAAAGCTAATTTAACGGGAACCAACCTGCAAGCGGCTGACATCAGGGGATCTGATTTGAGCGGTGCTAATTTAATTGGGGCTGACCTCACCGCTGCTAATCTCCAAGAAACAGATTTCGGTGATGCGAATTTAATCGGTGCGGTGATGTCTGGAGTTAATGCGATGGGCGCGAACCTCAACTGTGCTAATCTCTGTCAAGCTAATCTCACTCAAGCCGAATTGATTGAAGCACATTGCTATGCAGCTAATTTCTCTAAAGCTAACCTCGGAGAAGCTCACTTCACTGGAGCATATCTTTTCCGGGCAAATCTATGTTTTGCACAGTTGATTGCGGCAGATTTCCGGTGGACAAACCTTGGCAAAGCTGATTTGAGAGGGGCTAATTTGACCGGGGCAAATCTCAGGGGAGCGAACTTGGCGGGAGCTAATTTGGGTGAAGCTATTTTGAAAGGAACAATCATGCCTGATGGCAGCATTGTTTGATAAATATTGGATAATATTTAGTCCTGTGAAATAACGGCGATAGTTAAAAAAAGCGAGTTGCGGGTTTACCGAAAGGATTGCCAAAACATGAGCTTTTGGGGCGGGTTGAGGCTTTCTCTCGAATATAACAAAGCCGAGATTGAGTAAACTCGCCTCGGCTCAAAACTCGCAACTGTCGATCGATTAATTTTGGCCAGGGGGCGATATTTGATAAAGTCCTCTAACGGGCCCTGGATCACTCGGTGAATTTTGCTGCTGCGTTGGAAGTGTAAACTGATCTTGGAGTCCGGCGGGAGTGGGGAAACAGCCGCTTGGTTGAGGTCCTAGCTGGCAAGCTGCAGGCAGTGCCATGATTGAGGCATCGAAGGGATTGACGGCATCTGGCACGCGCAGAATCGGGTCGCTGGAAACTTGCCGCTGCATTACTCGGCGGTAGAAGCCGTTGACGCGACTAGCATCCCGCTCAATTTCTTTTTCGGGAAAGGCAACGACGCCGCTGGGGGAACCGATGCCTAAATAGTCGCCCAAGTAACCTTGCAAGCTGACGTTGTGGTAAAAGTCTCCTGAAGCTTGAAAAAATTGTCGGTTGAAGTCGTCGGCAATCGGGTGAAATCGCTCTGTTTGTGCTTGAGCTGGTTTGACCGATGCCAGTGCGGCAGAGGCGACAGCGAGAATTAATGCGCCGCTCAGGCTTTTTAACTTTTGACTCATATATTTGGGCCTTTTTAATTAATTCCGATTCCACTATAAACTGATTATCGACGGATTATTTGTGTTTTTTACACGGTGTGAGTTATGGATGCTGCGGATTTAAAGGTGTTGCGCGATCGACTTCTAGATTTGTTGTGCGAGTTTGCTTATCGTGAAGGCGATTTTGTGCTGTCTTCGGGCCAGAAAAGTTCTTATTACATTAACTGCAAACCGGTGACGCTGCACGCTGAAGGTGCTTTGGCAACGGGACGTTTGCTGTTGTCGATGTTGTCGTCGGATGTGCAAGCTGTAGGTGGTTTGACATTGGGCGCTGACCCGATTGTAACTGCGGTGAGCGTAGTTTCGGCTTTGGGCGATCGACCTATACCAGCTTTAATTGTCAGAAAGGAGACGAAGGGACACGGGACAATGGCGTATATTGAGGGGCCGCTGTTGCCAGAGGGGACGAATGTGGCGGTTTTGGAGGATGTGGTGACGACGGGTAAGTCGGCGATGCAGGCGGTGGAACGGTTGCGGGCGGCTGGTTATAAAGTCGATCGTATTTTGTCGCTGATTGACAGAGAGCAAGGTGGAGGGGAATTATATCGCGAGGCCGGATTGGATTTTCAAGCCATTTTTACCATTCAGGATCTTAAGGAATGGATTAGTAGCAAAAAATAACCGGGCGCGCATCTAATTGTGACAATCCTATTTCTTGAAACTCTTTCTTGTGCGCTGGGCTAGAAGCCAACCCCGAAAAGTCCTCTCGTTTCTCTCGTCTCTGGTTACCAGGTTCTCTCGTTACCAGGTTCTACCTGGTAACAAAGATCCAGAGGCTCTGCCTCATGTTAACAATGGTGCAAGATATCAATCTTAACAAGCCAGTTTAAGGCTATGAAAACCATCCGTTTTATTGACTTATTCTCAGGAATAGGCGGCATGAGATTAGCCTTTGAATCCGCCGCTCGTTCCTTGAATCTGGAAACAGAATGCGTATTAAGCAGCGAAATCAATCCCGACGCTCAGTTAGTTTACCAGAAAAACTTTGCCGACACACCTTTAGGCGACATCCGATTAATTGACAAACTGCCTGAACATGAAATTTTACTAGCGGGATTTCCTTGTCAGTCTTTCTCCTATGCTGGCAAAAAAGAGGGCTTTGGAGACACCAGAGGCACCCTATTTTTTGAGATTGCAAGGTTAATTGATACCTTTAAACCTCAAGCATTTATTTTCGAGAACGTGCGGGGGCTTGTCAGCCACGACGGCGGCAGAACCCTCGAAACTATTAAGGGCGAAATCAAAAGCCGAGGTTACAGCTTCGATTATTTCTTGCTTAACAGCTCTAACTTTAGCTTACCTCAGAACCGTGTCCGAGTTTACCTAGTAGGAATTTTAAATGCTTCGCCCCAATTTGGCTTAATTTCTGACTTAGGCCCAAAAGATTCGCATTCCTCTAGTCATCAACAGCTATCGTTCTTTTCCCCCTTAAGTCAACCTGTCACAGTTGCAGATATTTTGGAAGACAATCCCGATCCAAAATATGATTGTTCGCCAGAATTTGTTAATGCCTTGAAACAAATAGTTAACAATGATTTTAGCCGACTGCACGGTAGGCGGCTAATTGACTATCGTGGTGGTAATTCGATTCATTCTTGGGAACTGGGTTTGCGAGGCGAGTGCAGTTTAGACGAAATTGAATTAATGAATCTTTTTATCTTGAAAAGGCGCAATAAAGAATTTGGAGCTGACCAAGATGGCAAGCTATTAACTAAAGAGCAAATAGGTACTTTTTTTGCTCATCCCAATCTCGATGAAATTCTGGATTCCTTGGTAACAAAAAAGTACCTGCAACGGAACAACAATCAATACAAACCTGTATCAGGTAACTTTTCCTTTGAAGTCTATAAATTTCTCGATCCGCAGAAAATTTCTGTAACAATTGTTGCCAGTGATGCTAATAGATTAGGAGTTTACTATCATAACCGAGTTCGCAGGATTACTCCCCGCGAGGCGGCGCGGTTACAAGGTTTTTCCGATAGTTTTATGCTGCATCCTAATGATGATAAAGCTTATCATCAACTAGGTAATAGTGTAAGTATTAATGTAGTTAAAGCGGTTGCTCTAGAAGTTATCCAGAATGTTTTGTGTTCTACCAAACAAAAAGTTAGCTCCTGGTGAATTGGGAAGGGTGAGCCGAGTATTTACCCCCCCCGATCAATTAGCTTTGCGCTACAGGTTCCTTAGCCAAAAACTTCTCTAATTCCGCCAAAGCATCGCCATCAACCTTAGATCGGTGTTTTATTGGGTGGCATTAGAAACTATGCCTGCTCTAATTTTATCAAAATCAGCTTAGGCACTGGGATCACAAAGGAAAATAAAGTTTTCGGTGCTAAACAAGCGCAAGCTTTCAGGTTCAAAATCTATACCAATCGGCTGATTTTAGCAGAGGCAAATTATAACCTGAGTGAGACATTAACTAGAGAAGACTATTCTAAGATGTTAGATGACGCGCAAGGAGAAGCAGTAATGATTTTACCTGCATCTGTTAAAAAGAAATGGAAACTACTGGCAACAGCCTTTATTTGTCCTCTAACACTAATTGGTGTTGGCATTCAGCAACAACCGCTTCAAGCACAACAAAATCCATCTAAGACTAATGTTGCTGCTTTGCCAGATGGTATTTACCTGTACGGAGATTCGCCACAGCCCAACCAAGTTCTTCAAAACTATATCGTGTTTCAACGCCAGAACGATCGCGTCGTTGGTGCAATCTACGCGCCGCGATCGGATTTTGCGTGCTTCACTGGTAAAATTCAGGGAAATACACTGTACGGGAAGGCAATCTCAGCCGGAAAAGTTCAAACAGTTGAACTCAATACTCAGTTAACAAATCTGCATTCTATCCGCACAATTAGCTCAAACGATCGGCGCATTCTTTCAACGTGCCAACAGACAGCGCGAGCTAACATCTCCAGGTAAATCTTTTACTTAGCTAAAATGGTGCATGAGGCTGGCGGTGCGTTAAACTGCGTTAACCCACCCTACGAATTGAAAATTTCTCGTTTCTCGTTACCAGGCAGAGCCTGGTAATGAAGATCTAGAGGCTCTGCCTCCATTAAAAAATAGTACAAAATATGAGTTTTTACCGCCAACTTAAGGGCGCTGAAAAAAATCCGTTTGATTGACTTATTCTCAGGAAGAGGCGGCATGAGATTAGCCTTTGAATCCGCGGCTGGTTCCTTGAATCTGGAAACAGAATGCCTCTTAAGCAGCGAAATCAATCCCGACGCTCAGTTAGTTTACCAGTACAGGGTAGGTGGCTAATTGACTATCGCGGTGGCAATTCGATTCATTCTTGGGTACTGGGTTTGCGAGGCGAGTGCAGTTTATACGAAATTGAGTTGATGAAGAGTTTTATATTGAAAAGGCGAAATAAATAATTTGGCCATGACGCAGATGGCAAGCTATTAACTAAAGAGCAAATAGCTACTTTTTTTGCTCATCCCAATCTCGATAAAATTCTGGATTCCTGGGTAACAAAAAAGTACCTGCAGGGGAACATCGCAATTCTCCTTTTCGGAAACTCCTTTTAATATAACCTTAAGTAAGGTACGCCATCAGCACCCTAGTTTTGGGCGGGCATCCTGCCCGCCCCACAAGAAGCCAAACAGCTTTACGATAAAGTAAGATGAGCAATGCCCACCCTACTAATATTAGCTTTGGGCTACAGGTTCCTTAGCCAAAAACTTCTCTAATTCCGTCAAAGCATCGGCATCAACCTTAGTCTGCATCGGACAGAACTTAGGCCCGCACATTGAACAGAATTCAGCAGTTTTGTAGATATCCGCCGGCAAAGTTTCGTCGTGATATTCCTTTGCCCGTTCTGGATCTAATGACAGCTCAAATTGACGGTTCCAATCGAAGTTGTAACGCGCTTTCGAGAGTTCATCATCGCGATCGCGCGCACCCGGACGGCCCCGTGCAATATCTGCAGCGTGAGCCGCGATTTTGTAAGCAATCAGCCCGTTTCGGACATCCTCAGCATTCGGCAATCCTAAGTGTTCCTTCGGCGTCACGTAACACAGCATTGCAGTACCGTACCAACCAGCCATCGCCGCCCCAATTGCTGAGGTAATGTGGTCGTATCCAGGCGCAATATCTGTCACCAACGGCCCCAAAACATAGAAGGGTGCTTCCGAACACTCCTCCATTTGTTTCTTGACATTAAACTCAATTTGATCCATCGGCACGTGGCCCGGGCCTTCCACCATTACCTGCACGTCATGTTCCCAAGCTTTGCGAGTTAATTGTCCCAAAGTTTTGAGTTCAGCTAATTGAGCCTCATCCGACGCATCGTGAGTGCAACCGGGGCGCAGAGAATCTCCCAAACTAAACGAAACATCGTATTTTTTGAAGATTTCAATGATGTCGTTAAAGTGAGTGTAGAGGGGATTTTGTTTGTGGTGATGCAGCATCCACCGCGCCAAAATGCCGCCGCCACGAGAAACAATTCCAGTGAGTCTATTTTTTACCAACGGCAAATGCTCAATCAAAATTCCGGCGTGAATGGTTTGGTAATCAACACCTTGTTGAGCGTGTTTGTCAATGATGTGAAGAAAGTCATTCGCTGTCAGACTTTCCATATTACCGTGAACACTTTCTAGTGCTTGGTAAATTGGTACAGTACCGATCGGCACTGGTGAAGCTTTGATAATCGTAGTGCGAATTTCATCCAAATTGCCGCCGCCGGTGGACAAGTCCATCACGGTATCGGCGCCGTATTTCACTGCTAGTTTAAGCTTGTCAACTTCTTCTTCCATATTGGAAGAGTTGGGAGATGCACCGATATTAGCATTGACTTTGCATTTAGAGGCAATACCGATCGCCATCGGTTCTAAATTCGTGTGATTGATATTAGCCGGAATAATCATCCGTCCCCGCGCTACTTCGGCGCGGATAAGTTCTGGCGGGAGATTTTCTCGCTTAGCAACAAAGTGCATTTCCTCAGTAATTACACCTTGGCGGGCGTAGTGCATTTGAGATACATTGGTGTGCCCCTGACGCTTAGCGATCCATTCGGTACGCATATTTAATTTCCTTGATAAACAGCTTCCCTCCGCTGGTATTACCCAGACTCAGGTTCTAAGGGTGTTTTCTCAGCCCGGATATTCGGGCACCCCTAGCTAAGCTGTTGATTGTATCACCGATTTCTGTGCGCCACGGCAGCAACTAAGGAAATCTTAATATTGAGAAATAGATGAGGGGAGCGAGAGCCCTTTTGGGGCTTCTGATATTTTTGATGTTTAAAAAGTGCGATCGTACCCCATTTAATAATCTAAAAATAATCACATTTCAACTGCATCAAAATTAGACAGGACAGTTTTTTTTATTTTGCTACTGCCCATTTTTGCTGTTTTTCACCGCTACAGTAAGCTGGATTTTTAATTTTATTTGGACTTGAGATATTGCCTACTGATGTACTGTCCCATATGATACCTTTACTCCACAACAGCTTGTCAACCATTGATGTACATCTTTATAGCTACAAAATCCTGCTGGTTCTGGCAATTCCTTCTCTAATTTCTCTACAGTTTCACGATTGATTATTCTTGGTCTTCCCGAAGTTGGTTTTTGGGATAATAATTCTTCCCTTCCCCGTGACGATAGCTAGACAATTATCTTTCATTGCAGGCTAAATACGATGTTTCCCGACGCGCAGAGAAGAAAACGATACAGTTTGTACCGTTTGGGTTTTGGGCAAATACAGAGATTGCTGTTGTTCTTGTCGGTGAGCATTTTTAACTCTGAGCGAGCAGAGCTTTCAGTTCAGATTCTGTTTTCCCCATTTGAATCTTGACAACTCCTGACATTTTCGCTCTTTATATTTGGGTAATAACTCACAAAAATGACATCTACTAACTGTAGCAGTTTTTTAGAAAGTTGGTTAATTTATGAAACTCATTTGAAGCTTTGTCAATTTATTTTTTATGACATTTAAGAATGTTAAATTTTCTTTACTGATTGATACAAAAATATAATTAAATGATATCCGCTTGAGCGCAATCCGATAGAGCCAAGGAGAGTAAAAGCCAATAAATAAATAAATAAATAAATAAATAAATAAATAAATTACACTTTATTAACTTTTAATATGTTTTAAGATTTTTAGGGCATCCTAGATAGATCAGCATAGTTCGCTAAAAGCAAGCATAGCCTTTCTAAGATAGTGAACTTTTGGCTGTAGAAAAAGCCTTTCTGACTCGCTGCCCTGGTATCCTCTACGCTTTGTAGAAAATTCCCGGCAAAAACTGGGCTAACTTTTGTTGAGTAAATTACTATGTTACAATCAACTCTAACAATAATTAAGTTTTAAAACCGGCCTTAACCTTACGCTCAATTCCTTTGCGATCGCTAGAATAACAATGACTATCAACTTAGCTGGCTATCAATTCGTTGAAACCCTCCACAGCGGGATAAGAACTTCAGTCGATCGCGCTCGGAAGGATGCAGACTTTTCCAGCGTGATCGTCAAAAGGCTAAAGGCTGAGTATCCCACTCTTTCTGACATCACCCGCTTGCGACACGAATATCAAATCCTGCACAGCTTGAACGTAGAAGCGATTGTCAAAGCCATTAGTTTAGAAAGCTATAAAAACGGTTTAGCACTGATATTAGAAGATTCAGGCTCCGAGTCTCTCAACGATTGGATGAAGGGTAAAAAACTCACAACCATTCAATTTATTTCTTTGGGTCTCCAGCTTGTCTCTGCCTTAGCAGAGATCCATAAACATAACATTATTCATAAAGATGTAAAGCCACAAAATCTTATCATCAACCCAGCCACTGAAAAAGTTCAAATTATTGATTTCAGCATCGCTTCGCGCCTGGAGCGAGAAAATTCGACCCTCAGCCATCCAGATTTGCTCGAAGGCACCCTCGCCTATATGTCGCCCGAACAAACTGGCCGGATGAATCGGTCAATTGACTACCGCACTGATTTTTATTCACTCGGCGTTACCTTCTATGAAATACTCACAGGTGAGTTGCCCTTTAATTCCACAGACCCGCTGGAATTGGTACACAGCCATATTGCCAAAACTCCCATTCCCCCTCACCAGCTAAATCCTGAAATCCCACCCCAAATTTCAGCGATTGCGATGAAGTTATTAGCTAAAAATGCTGAAGACCGCTACCAAAGCACTGAGGGACTCAAATTTGACTTAGAAACTTGCTTGATAAAGCTACAGGCTAGCGGATATATTTCCAACTTTGTTGTTGGAAGTGCGGATAAAGCAGGGCAATTAAATATACCGCAAAAGCTCTACGGTCGCGACCAAGAAATTGAAATAATTCTAGCAACTTTCGATCGCGTTGCCAGTGGCACTAGCGAATTAATGCTGGTTTCAGGTTATTCCGGGATAGGGAAAACAGTTTTGGTGAATGAAGTTCACAAACCCATTGTGCGGCAACGAGGCTATTTTATTGCGGGGAAATTTGACCAGTTCAAGCGCAATATTCCTTATACTTCTCTGATTCAAGCATTCCAATCCTTAACTCAGCAACTTCTAACCGAAGGCGAAGTAGAAATCCAAACTTGGAAAGAAAAACTGTTATCCGCTTTAGGCGATAACGGACAAGTCATCATTGATGTTATCCCTGAAATCGAATTAATTATTGGCAAACAGCCACCCGTAGCTGAGCTAGGGGCAACTGAAGCTCAAAACCGTTTCAGTCGCGTCTTTAAACAATTCATTGGCGTATTTACAACTATTGACCATCCCTTAGTTATCTTCCTCGATGACTTGCAGTGGGCGGATTCGGCATCGTTGAAATTAATAGAATTGCTAATAACTGATTCTGATAGCAAGTATTTATTGCTGATTGGGGCATATCGGGATAACGAAGTTTCTCCAACTCATCCGACTATTCAAATGATTGACAAGATTCGCCAAACTGGTGCGACGGTGAATAATATTGTCCTTCAACCATTACACCTGGTTCATGTCGAAGAATTAATTGCAGATACTTTAAATGAATCGGGCGGTTCGGAATCCCTGTCTGTAAAGACGCGAAATTTCGCGTCTCTACTTTTTAATAAAACGCAGGGCAATCCTTTCTTCATAAGTCAACTCCTCAAAACTCTCTATCAAGAAGATTTGTTGACTTATAACTTCACCCCCCTAATCCCCCCTTACCAAGGGGGGACAAAGGGGGGTTGGCAATGGAATATCGAGCAAATTCAAGCGATAGGCATCACCGATTACAATGTTGTCGAACTGATTGCTAGAAACATACGCAAATTGCCCGAATATACACAAAAAGTATTAAAATTGGCTGCTTGTATTGGCAACACTTTTAACTTAGAAATTTTGGCAATTGTCAATCAGGAATCATCCTTAGTCACGGCGGCGCAATTGTGGGAAGCTCTTCAAGCTGGGTTGATTTTACCTTTGAGCAATGAATACAAAATTCCCCTGGTATTTAATCAGGAAGAATCGGGCGGTTTTACCTTGACTGATGTGAAGGTTGACTACAAGTTTTTACATGACCGAGTGCAGCAAGCTGCCTATTCTTTGATTCCCCATGAACAGAAAAAAGAGACTCACTTAAAAATCGGTCAACTGCTGCTGCAAAGTACAACGCCAGAAGACCGAAAAGAAAATATTTTCGCTTTAGTTAACCAACTCAATTATGGTACTGGCTTACTTACCACTGAATCCCAAAAATATGAACTCGCCCAATTGAATCTGATTGCAGGTCAGAAAGCGAAAGCTGCTACAGCCCACGATTCCGCCGTCAAATATTTGCAAGTAGGTTTATCTCTGCTAGCGGTAGATAGCTGGGAGAATCGGTATGAACTGGCATTAAGGCTGTATGAGGAAGCAGCAGAGTCAGCATATTTGAGTGGTGATTTTGAAGCAATGCAGAGATTCGTTGAGATAGTACAAAATTGCGCCAAAACGCTGCTGGACAAAGTGAAAGTGTACGAAGTCCAGATTCAAGCTTATATGGCGCAGAACAAGCTGGTCGAAGCATTGAATACGGGGCTGCAAGTCTTAAAGCAGTTGGAGGTAGAGTTTCCCGACTCGCCAAACCCATCTGATATTGGCCAGGCGCTGGGGGAAACTGCGGCAATTTTGAGCGGAACCCGAATTGAGGACTTAATCGATCTCCCTGAAATGACTGATCCTTATCAATTAGCAGCGATCAGGATTTTGTCAAGTATTTTTTCTGCTTGCTATTCTGGGATGCCCGTACTGGTGCCTTTAACGGTCTGCAAACAGGTCAATTTATCCGTTCAATATGGCAATGCTTCTGTGTCTCCCTTTGCATATGCGGTATATAGTCTTCTTCTTTGCGGGGCGGTAGGAGATATTGAGCGGGGCTATGAATTGGGCCAATTAGCTTTACGTCTAGTGTCAAAGTTAAATGCCAAAGAAATCGAAGTCAAGACTTGCCACTTAGTGTATGCAGCCGTTCAACATTGGAAAGAACACGTCCGGAATACCTTAGAACCTTTCCTGTCAGCTTTCTCTAGCGGGCTAGAAACTGGAGATTTAGAATATGCTGGCTATGCGGTCATGGTATGGAGTCATTACTCGTTTTTTGTTGGCAAGCAACTAATTCAACTCGAACGAGAGATAGCAACTTACACAGATGCCCTTGATAAAATCCGCCAAGAAACAGCGCTTAATAATACAAAAATCTGTTGGCAAGCCGTCTTAAACATGATGGGAAGAAGCGAAAATTTCTGCCTGTTAAAGGGGGAAGTATACGACGAAGAGAAAATGCTGCCACTATATCAGCAAACCAACAACCAACTAGCAATTCATTACTTATACTTGCACAAAGTTGCGCTGGGTTATATGTTTGAGAATTACGCGGAATCTTTAAAAAATATCCCTCAAGTAGAAAGTTCTTTCGGATCGTCTACAGGGCAGCTAACTGTTGTTATCTTCTATTTCTACGATTCTCTAGTACGGCTAGCTGTGTATTCTGAAACTTCGCCGTCCGACCAACAGGACATTCTTAACCGAGTACAAGCTAATCAAGAGAAATTGCAAAAATGGGCACATTATGCCCCAATGAATCATCTGCATAAATTCTATTTAGTAGAGGCCGAAAAGCATCGTGTTTTAGGCGAAAAAATAGAAGCGATCGAGATGTACGACAAAGCGATCGCTCTTGCCAAACAAAACGAGTATATCAACGAAGAAGCATTGGCTCACGAACTCGCTGCTAAATTCTATTTGTCATGGGGTAAAGAAAAGATTGCCCGCACCTACATGACCGATGCTTATTATGCCTATATGCGCTGGGGAGCTTTAGCTAAAGTTAAACATCTAGAAGAAAAATACCCGAAATTAATAGCGCGATCGCCTGCGGTCACCGAAACCCCTTTCAACCCTACGAGGACAATTCCTCCTTTGACCATTACAGGCGGTCAAACAGAGTTGCTAGACTTGGCAACTGTAATGAAAGCATCTAGTGCCATTTCTAGCGAAATTGTTCTACCTAACTTGCTCACCAAGTTAATGAAAATTTTGATAGAAAACGCCGGCGCTGAAACTGGAGCACTTATTCTCTCAAAAGAGGGTCAACTTGTTATAGAAGCGGCGGGGACTAAAGATCGAGTCCGAGTGCTAGAATCTTTACCAGTATCAACTTATGGGCAAGTGCCTATCTCGGTACTTAATTACGTCACCAGAACTCAGAAAGATGTCGTTTTAAATGATTCCAGCCGCGAGGAAATCTTTAACACCGACCCCTACATTACCCAACACAAACCAAAATCAATTTTGTGTGTACCTATCCTCTCTCAAGGTAAGTTAAGTGCCATCCTGTACCTAGAAAACAACGTGATTGCTGGCGCTTTCACGCCGAAGCGGGTTGAAGTGTTGCGGATGCTATCGGGACAAGTTGCGATCGCCTTAGAGAATGCCAACCTCTATCACACTTTAGAAGTCAAAGTAGAAGAGCGAACCGAGGAATTAAAAGCCAAAAATATGCGCCTAGAAGTAGAAATTCAAGAGCGACAGCAAGCCGAGCAAGCGGCCGAAGCCGCCAACCGCGCCAAAAGCCAATTTCTCGCCAATATGAGCCACGAACTCCGCACACCGCTCAACGGTATTTTAGGTTATACCCAAATCCTCAAACGAGATACAGGTTTAAGCAGTCAGCAAATTTCTGGTATTAATATCATTCATCAGTGTGGCGAACACCTCCTAACTCTGATCAATGACGTTTTAGACCTCTCCAAAATCGAAGCCGGAAAAATGGAACTCTATCTCACCGAGTTTCACCTGTCAGACTTTCTCCAAGGCATTACTGAAATCTGCCAGATTCGCGCCCACCAGAAGGGAATCTCTTTGATTTACGAACCGCTAACTCCACTTCCTACTTGCGTCCGAGCCGATGAAAAAAGGTTGCGGCAAATTCTCATCAACTTACTCGGCAATGCCATAAAATTCACCGAAAAAGGAGGCGTTAGTTTTAAAGTAGACAGGCTGGAGACTCAGCAATCTTTGTCATCACCAATCGCCAATCCCCAATCCCTAACAGCGAAATTTATTTTCCAAGTAGAAGATACAGGCATTGGCATCGCGCCCGACGAACTCTCAAAAATATTTTTGCCCTTCGAGCAAGCCAGCGGTTCAGTTAGCCAGATAGAGGGGACAGGATTAGGGCTGCCAATTAGTCGCCAATTAGTGGAGATGATGGGCGGCGAACTGAAAGTACAAAGCTCTTTAGGTAAAGGCAGTATTTTCTGGTTTGAGTTAGAGTTGCCTATTACCGAAAGCTGGGAAGGGTATCAAAAAGAACCTGAAAAAATTATCAGGGGTTTCTCAGGCGATCGGCAAAAAATTTTAGTCGTTGACGATCGCTGGGAAAATCGATCGGTTCTAGTTAATCTTTTAGCTCCCATTGGGTTTGAATTAATGGAGGCAACGGACGGTCAAGACTGCGTGAAGAAAGCGCTGTTATTTCAACCTGACTGTATTATAATTGACTTAGTAATGCCAGTGATGGACGGCTTTGAAGCGGTGAGGCGGCTCAGAAAAATCCCTCCATTAAAGGATGTAATCGCGATCGGAACTTCTGCTAGCATTTTATCCGGCGATCCCCACAGCATTTTGCATGCTGGTTGCAACGCTTTTCTCCTCAAACCAATTCGGGCAGAAAAGTTATTAGAATGCTTGGGCCACCATTTACGTTTAGAATGGGTTTATGATGAGCGAACAACTTTCAGTTCAGAAGGTATCTTCACCGAACTCCCTTCCCAAATCCAAGACCAACCACTGATTGCTCCCCCTTCGGAAGAAGTTGCAGTCCTGTTCGATTTAGCCATGAAAGGTGAACTCCTCAGTATTGAGCAGCGAGCCAGCAAGCTGAAGGCAATAGATATGCGTTATGCACCTTTTGCCAATCAGTTGCTTGAATTAAGCAAAAACTTTGAAGAAGACAAATTAGTAGAATTTGTTCAACAGTTTAGATGAGGACTAAAAATGACTAGCGAATCTTTAGACAGAGGCACCATTTTAATTGTGGATGATACGCCCACTAATCTGGGTTCAGTATTGGATTTTTTGACCGCATCTGGCTTCACTGTTTGGGTAGCTCGCAGTGGGTCGAGCGCTCTCAAAAAAGTGCAATATTCCCAGCCTGATTTAATTTTGTTGGATGTTCTGATGCCAGAGATGGACGGATTTAAAACCTGTCAAAATCTGAAAGCGAATGACTTAACTAAAGATATCCCAGTCATTTTTATGACCGCGCTGGACGATACAGAAAGCAAAGTCCAAGGCTTTAATGTGGGGGGAGTTGATTATATCACTAAGCCCCTTCAACACGAAGAAGTTTTAGCTCGCGCTATCACGCACCTGAATCTGCGAAATCTAACTAAAAAGCTTCAGGCGCAAATTGTCGAGCGCGAGCGAGCGCAAGCCGATCTACAAGTTTTGGCACAACAGCTAGAGACGCGAGTAGAACAGCGCACCGCTGAACTTTCCCAAACGAATGAACGCCTCAAGCAGGAGGCTGCTGAACGCAAGCTTGCAGAAGCAGCTTTGCAAGCATCGGAAGCGCGAGAGCGGCACAAAGCCCTAGAGCTCGAAAATTCCCTGGACGAACTCAAGCAGGTGCAAAGCCAGCTAATTCAGAGCGAAAAAATGTCCGGGCTAGGCCAACTCGTAGCTGGCGTAGCCCATGAAATCAATAATCCAATTAATTTTATTTATGGAAATCTTTCCTATGCTCTGGAATATTCAAAAGCTTTGGTCACTATCCTTGACCTCTACGAAAAGCACTATCCTCATCCGCCTCAAGATATACAAGCAGAAATCGTGGCAAGCGAGCTAAATTATCTCAAAGACGACTTGCCTAAATTGTTCAAATCGATGTACTTAGGAGCCGATCGCATCCGCGAAATTGTTTTATCTTTGCGCCTCTTCGCACGGCAAGAAGGATATGAAATGAGAGCGGTCAACCTTCACGAAGGCATGGACAGCACGCTGATGATTTTACAGAGCCGACTAAAATTTAACTCAGACCGCCCCTCGATTGAAGTGGTGCGGGACTATTGCCCAAACCTGCCCGAAGTGGACTGTTATGGGGGAGAAATGAATCAGGTATTTATGAATGTACTGGCAAATGCGATCGATGCTATTGACGAGTGGAACACCCAGAGAGCGCTAGAAGAAATTAAAGCGAATCCTAGCGTGATTCGGATTAGCACAGAAATAACCAGCAACAATTACGTAGCTGTCCGAATTGTGGACAATGGGCCAGGGATATCGGAAGAGGTTCGTCGCCACGTATTTAACCCGTTTTTTACGACAAAACCCCCCGGTAAGGGCACAGGGATTGGGTTGTCGATTAGCTGGCAAATTGTAGTGGAAAAACACCGGGGAAGCTTGGGGTGTATTTCTGCACCAGGCGGGGGAACAGAGTTTATTATTGAGATTCCGATTCGGCAGGAGTCTCCTGTCTTGTCGCTGTCAGCTTGATAGAATGTCGGGTATCTTCATCCATAATTGTGCGCTGTGATGGGCAATCGCGGGGTTTCTGCGATTGCCCATCACAGCGCACAATTACCAACAAGAAAATTCGGGTGTGTACGTAGCGGTGTAGGTAACACCTAACTAACTGTCCGAAGATTCATCGGATTGTGGCTGTTTTTGAGGATCTTTTTCCCCGGCAATAAATCCTTCTGTATCCTGCTTTAATTCTGATACAAGTGCGCCTCGATCACGCCAAGCTGCGGCATTATCAGGCTTGATGGCAATAGCTTGATCGTAAGCTGCCATTGCTTCCTCGTACCGCTTTAATTCAGACAAGACTATCCCCAGATGACGCCAAGCGTCGTAGGAGTCTGGCTTAATAGCAATTGCTTTCTCATAAGCTGCGATCGCTTCTTCATTGCGCTGCAATTTTGCCAATGATTCGCCTTTACAAAACCAAGCTTCGTAACACTCGGAATTAAGGGTAATTGCGGATTCGTAAGAGGCAATTGCTGCTTCGTGCTGCGACAGTTTGTCGAAAGCTGCACCTCGGTTGTGCCACACTTCAAAATCCTGCGGTTTAATCGCTATTGCTTTGTCGTAGGATTCGATCGATTCTTGATATCGCTGCATTTTTCCGAGCACAGCGGCTCTATTGTACCAAACTTCGTGTTTGTCGGGCCGGATGCCGATCGCCCGATCGTAAGAATCAATAGCATCGCTGTAGCGGAGCAGTCTCCACAGCATATTGCCTCGATTGTACCAAGTTTCGTATCTGTTGGGATTGAAAGCCAGAGCGCGATCGTAAGAATCAACTGCTGCTGCGTACTGCTGTACTTTGGCCAGCATCGCACCCCGGTTGTGCCAAATTTCACTGTCGGTTGCTTTGATAGCGAGGGCGCGATCGTAACTGGCGATCGCTTCTTCGTAATGCTGCAATTGACCCAACAAAGCCGCTATACTGTGCCAACAAGCGTATTTTCGAGATTCGCTCGAACTTGCTCGCTCGTAACAGGCGATCGCCTCTTCGTACTGCTGCAATTTTGCCAGCAAATGCGCTTTATTATACCATGCTTCGTAGTTATCCGGTTTAATCGATATTGCTTGGTCGTAACAGGCGAGTGCTTCTTCCGGGCGCTGCAATTTTATTAACACATTTCCGCGCCAATACCAAGCCTCATTCAAAAATTTATTCGCTAAAACAGCTTTTTCCAAACACACTAATGCCTCATCATAATTGCCTTGAAAATAAAGCCCTTCGGCTTGCTTGATATAATCGTCAGCAATCAAATTATCGTCGTTAGCGGGTGCCGTTTGCGAATTTTGGGAATTGTTTAAGGCCGATTGAGGCGCGATTTTGAGAGCTTCTTTGGCAACAACTGCGGGAACTTGGGAAATTTCTTGAACAATTTGATATTTTTTATCGTCAACTTCTTTCAGCAAAACTTGCAGGTGCATGATAAATTGAGATTTGAGAGTCTCAATTTGCTCGACGGAAGATTTGGAGAGTTCAGTTTCTCTAGTTAAAAAATCAAGGGATTGTTTAGCTGCACCCATTTGCGCTTCTAATTCATCCCTCAACTTTTGAGTTAGTTGGCTAGAATTTCTGAGCTCGGATTCCAATACACCAATGCCCTGCAATCGTTTATTGGCATCAGCAACCAACTGTTTGATTATCAGCCGTCGCATCATCCAAAAAAATGCAATTGTCATCGGTGGAAATACCGTACCAAGAATCAGCAAAATATTGAGCAGAGTTATGGTACTGTTAAAACCATATCCAGATTCAGCACTGCCACTAGACGGGGAGATAAAAGCGAAAACCTCGCGAACTTGAGGATTGCTTTCAGCCCCAGTTTCGATTAATTTAGCCAGCCAGGTTTCTTGTAAAGATTTTGTTAGTTCATCGCCGGATGCAGCAGGAGTATTCGCCTTGGTTTTTGCACTAGCAGATAAATCGGGTTGAGCGGCCGCTACCAACAAACCTGTCGGCGATTTTACAGCAATTCGCGGGGAAAATTGTTCGTGAGCGATCGTCTCAGGCTCGCTAATTGACTCAGCCCGACGGGATACGGTAGTATTTGGGGAAAATTGTTCGTGGGTGATCGTCTCAGGCTCGCTAATTGACTCAGCCGGACGCGATTCAGTATTATTTACAGCATCAACAAAGTTGCTAGCTTGCGGTGTCTGAGGAGAAATAGGAGGTGCAGCAGGATTGGTGCTAGTATTAGCAGTTAAATTCTGGGATGCGAGGGCTGCCAGAGTCAAGAGAGCTAGATTAGAGACGCGCATAAACGTCAACTCATTTAGGAGAAATTGGTGCTTGGTTGTCAGCGATCGGGCGATCGACCTCATACTCTCAGCAGTTAGAATAGCTGACTAGAGGAATGCTGACTTACTATCTCCAAAATACGCGCGCAGCCTGACTTTTCAGGAAAAGTGCCAATAATTCTGGCTGTGGAACTTTTGTCCAAAAATATATTCTCGCGCCTAATCCGGTTGAATAACCCTCGAAATCATCGGGGCGGGTTTACCAATCTGCACAATTAGCCCAATATCCGGGTGAACCCGCCCCAACAGACCCAATTTTTAGCTTTAAACCCTAGCTACAATTGCTTCTGGCTGCTGACGTTCAGCCGCCACTTCCTCTAAATCAGCACCGAAAATTTCACAGCTATTATTCGGACTTTCAATCAGCTTAATCTTGTGCAACTGGGCGCCCAATTCCCGAACGGGCGATCGCAATAATTGCCCGATCCGAACAGCAATATTCTCCGCAGTCGGCACAACATTCTCAAAATAAGCAATATCCTTATTTAAAAAAGTGTGATCGAACGGTTCAACCACATAATCGTCAATAGCTTTTTGCAAAGCTCCCAAATCAGCAATCATGCCAGTCCGCGCATCAATTTCCCCTTTAACAGTCACCTCTAAATGATAATTGTGACCGTGACCGTTGGGACGAGCACATTTGCCGTAAACTTCCGAGTTTTCTTCAAAGCTCAAATCGGGACGAGCCAACCGATGGGCGGCACTAAAATGAGTGGACAAAGTTAAATAAGCTTCCATTCCGTTTCCTAAATATTCAGCCCAAAGTTCGGGATGTTCAAACAATTGAATTTTGCTCAGAGGTAAATGAGGGGCTAGCCGCAGCCAAATTTGCCGTGCTATGTTTTCGGTAGTTGGCAGAGTCTGTTCAAATTCCGGCCACGCTTCGTTGAGAAAGGAAAAATCGAGATCCTTGATAACTTCCCGCTTGATGACGTGCTTGACATCAGACAGGTTGAGCACCATGCCGTACTCGTCGAGTTCGCCTATCATGGAAACGTAAATGACGTAATTGTGCCCGTGTCCCGGTGCGCGGGCAGTTGGGCCAAACCGCTCAAAGTTCTCAGCTTCGCTTAACTCCGGCAGCCAGTACCGGTGACTCGCAGAAAACTGTGCCCGACGATTGATGATGCACTGCATAAAAGTCAATTAGGGTAAGCTTGTTAAGTTCTGTAAAGGACTCGCTTCTTAAGGATAAACTAATTTTTGCTGGAATTTTTCAATAATTTGAGGGTGCTGTCAATGAATTTCTACCAATTTTCCAGATATTGGCAACAAGTCGCTGATCGATCGCGCTGCCGGGCCCATTTTACGCCACAACACAGATATCCGGCAGAAAATACCGCTACAAAATAGTTTTTCGCCATCAGTTACTAACCCATCAGTTACGAGTCTTTGAGAGAGTGGGTGAAGCTGAGCTATTCCGTTGGCGAAGCGTTCCCGAAGGGTAGGGAATCGACTTTTTTGCCACACAGGAGACTCCACAGTTCGAGTTTTTCGCCTAAGCTCTGCAATAGTTAGCCGTTGGCAGTTCAGTTGCTCTCAAAACTAATCACCAATTACCCATTACCCAATATTAATGAATTCGATTACTGCACGAGCCGATCGCTTTTTTGAACATTTCTGGGGTGCGATGACAACCCCGCTATTCTATATCGGGGACACTCATCTCTCCATCAGTGCGATCGTTAAACTGATAATCTTAGCTATATTTGCCTTGATTATAGCTAAGATTATCAGTGAAGGAATCAAGCGCAGCGTGCTAGTTCGGATGAGATTGGATCGCGGTAGTCGAGAAGCAATTTCTACGATCATTAGCTATATTTTAGCCACTATTGGCTGTATATTCGTCCTGCAAGGTTCCGGCATCAACCTCACTTCTCTCACCGTCTTAGCTGGGGTTGTCGGCATTGGTTTCGGCTTCGGCTTGCAAAATCTCGCCAGTAACTTTATCAGCGGGCTCACCCTGCTATTCGAGCACCAAATTAGAGTCGGAGACTTTATTGAAATAGACAAGTTATTAGGAACAGTAGAAACAATTTCTATCCGCTCTACCATTATTAAAACAATTGACGGTCTATTTGTAATCATACCAAATATTAAGTTTGTCGAAACTAATATTATTAACTGGAGTTACAGAGACCCCAGATGTCGCCTCCACATTCCCATCGGCGTTGCTTACGGATCTGACCCCGTAATAGTTACGGAAGCGCTGTTAATTGCGGCGCGGATGGAGTCGAATGTTCTGTCCCATCCTTCTCCTAAAGTATGGTTTCACGGTTTTGGAGATAATGCTTTAAATTTTGAACTTTTGGTTTGGATTGACCAGCCACAGGAAAGCGATGCTATTAAAAGCGCGGTAAATTTTTTAATAGATTACGAATTGCGCCACCGAAATATCGAAATTCCCTTTCCCCAACGGGATTTGTGGCTGCGAAACCCGCAAGAGTTAACTCAACTTTTTCACAATAACAAAGATGATAATTCCAACGGGAAAGTTTTTCCGCAAGATGCCAAACATTCAGCAGATTTACAATCTAATTCCACCCTTTCTGAACCTAAAAAGCCAGCGCCTAAATCCCCCAATAATTGGACGCTGCGAGATTTGTTGAGGCGAGTAACTTATTTTGAACAGTGTACGGATTTAGAACTGCGACAGTTGATTGAATACGGCTACCGACAACTGTTTCCAGCAGGACAGGTTGTATGTAAAGAGAATGACCCTGGCGATTCTTTTTATATTATTCTTTCGGGGACTGTAGAAGTTCTTTCTCAAAAAGCCGGTCAGTATATTGCTACGCTTCACGAGGGCGAGTTTTTTGGGTAAATATCTTTGCTGTTGGGAACTCCGAGAACGGCGACTGTTAAAACTAGCGAAGATGCAATTTTGTTTGTGGTGGAACGCCACGACTTGCAAAAACTTTTAAGAGAACAACCCAATTTAGCAGATCAGATTGCTCAAAAATTGTCGGAACGCCAGCAAGCTTTGAGAGATTTGGGATTGTTAGATGGCGACTCTCTGGAACAAACTCCTTTTATTAAAATTCGCAAGCGAATTCAAGTTCTTTTTGGAATTTGAAAGAAGGAAGTTCGGCAACGAGCAATGTACAAGATGTAACGGATGTCAGGAAGAAGGAAGAGGGAAGAGGGAAGTTCGGCAACGAGCAATGTACAAGATGTAACGGATATCAGGAAGAAGGAAGAGGGAAGAGGGAACAATCTGCTTTTTTAACTTTTAATTTTTAATTCATCCTGCGCTTCCCGCCGCAGTCTAGCGGCAATTCTAAACAGTTCTTGACCGGTGTGCAAGTGGCGATCGTCATAATTGAGGGTAAATAGCTGCAATTCTTCTATTCCGTCTCCGACTTGATTGATGCAGTAGTAGAGATGGGCCGCAACTCCGGCTACATTAGATGGATTGGGCATTGATGTAAGAAAGTTATGAGCTTTTTTGAGGAACTCGCGGCTGGTTTCGATATAAAGTTGAAACTTTTCTATCAGTTCGTCATCAAATGGATCTGCTGACAATTCGTCTATTTCTTTTTTAAGCGGCTTCAAGATGCTGTTGAGCATTTTATTGACTGGTTTGTATACTTTAATCAGCCACTGTTCCATTTGTTCATCAGCGTCCCTAGCTGTTTGTTTTTGCTGGCGGCTGACGTTTGGTGCGCTGGGTGATTGCTGTTGAGTTTCCTGGGAAAGTTGGCGATCGTAAGATTGTCTGTGCTGGGCATCTCCTAATATTTCATAGGCTGCATTGAGGCGGACAATTTCTTCGTGACCCGCTGTGTCGCTGCGGCTGTCGGGGTGAAATAATTTGACTAAACGGCGGTATGCTTGTTTAATCTCGGCTTGTGTTGCGGTTGGGCTAATTTTTAGGGTTTTGTAGTGATTGGTAACGGAAGACACGCTCTTATTTCCTTGAACTCTAGATAATCTGTGAAAAAGTGCTTGACAAAAATATCATGATTTGCTATTTTTTTGAGAATTTATCTGATATAAATGTCAAAAATTGTCAGTAAAAAACGTCAGTTTTCAACTTATCATAAATCTATTTTAGAAAAACATTGAGGCTTTGGAAGTGGTAAGCCGATCGACATTGAGGACTCCTATAGCGCTCCTCCCGCAACAGTTAGCTCCTTCTTTTCTTGTATCTTCCCTCCCCACAACAGCGCTCAGCCCGCTTCGTTAACACGCCCAAAGCGGTTGAAAAAAAGCGCATTCAAAAATTCGGCATCCTTCGCGATCGAGAAAGCTACAATCTATCACCATTCTTTAATCTACTAAAAAGCAAAGCAGAGCGTACAGTCTACGCCCTGCTTTGTGTTTCTGGGACTTGGGCTGGAGGTTAGCCTAGTTGATGGCCATCGCCAGATTGAGTTCTGGATCTTGGAACAAGGGAGTGCTGAGATAGCGTTCGCCAAAGCTAGGCTGAATCATCACAATCAATTTCCCTGCATTTTCGGGACGCTTGCCGACTTTCACCGCCGCACATAGTGCCGCACCGCTGGAAATACCCGACAAAAGTCCTTCTTCTCTGGCTAAGCGACGGCCATAGGCGAGCGCGTCATCATCCGTAACAACTATAATTTCGTCTATCGAATCCACATTCAGCACCGGCGGCACAAAACCAGCACCGATACCTTGAATTTTGTGAGGCCCGGGCTTTCCGCCCGACAGTATCTGACTGTTGGCCGGCTCAACGGCGATCGCCTTAAACTCGGGTTTCCGGGACTTAATCACCTCTGCCACGCCCGTAATCGTACCGCCAGTGCCGACTCCCGAAATCAGGAAATCCACCTCGCCGTCTGTATCTTCCCAAATTTCCTCAGCCGTTGTCGAACGGTGAACCTGCGGGTTCGCTGGATTCCGAAACTGCTGTAACATATACGCATTGGGAGTTTTGTCCACAATCTCTTGAGCGCGGCGGATGCAGCCACTCATGCCCTCAATTCCGGGAGTCAGTTCTAGTTGGGCCCCGTAAGCTCGCAGCATCGATCGGCGTTCCGTGCTCATCGTATCCGGCATGGTCAAAATCAACTGGTAGCCCTTAGCCGCTGCCACCATTGCCAGAGCAATTCCGGTATTGCCAGAAGTCGGTTCCACTAAAACCGTTTTGCCTGGACTAATCAGCCCTTCTGCCTCTGCTTGATTGACCATATTGACACCGATGCGGTCTTTCACCGATGCTGCCGGATTCATGCCTTCGAGTTTGACCACAATCCGAGCCACGCAGCCTTCGGCTTGGGGAATGCGGTTAAGTTGCACCAGGGGCGTCCGCCCTACCAATTCTGTAATGTCGCCAGCAATACGCATAATCTTTGTCAGTTTGTGGTTGAAAGTAAATCTTAATTCCTAGTTGGTAATATTTTAACTAGATGTAATACATGATATCGAGCTGCCGTCTGCCATTGCGCTTTTCGCACAGATCCTGTAGAGTATATTTTTGCAAAACTGAGTTGGCAATCGATCGAGCTTCTTGCCAAACTTCCCAAATCACCGCACTTTCTACAGTTTGAGCAGGCGAGTCTTTTTCAGAGCGATCGAACTCTGAGCCCTCGAGACAGTTGATAATTTCTAGGAGGGTAATTTTCCAGGGTTCCCTCGCCAATATATAACCTCCCTTAGCTCCTCGCTGGCTGCGAATCAGCCCGCAGCGTCTCATAGTAGCGAGCAACTGCTCTAAATATCGATCGGGAATATTTTGCTGAGCCGCTATCTGGCGAATTTGCAGAGGCTCACCTTCTTCGTAGCAATCGGCCAGCTCCAGCAAAGCTAAGATTGCGTATTCGCTTTTACAGGAGAGTTCTACCATAATTGCTTCCAATACCAGAATTATCAACTCCGAAGTCAGATGTTAAAATTCTCCTCAATGTTGAGTTCCCAATTCTAACTCCTAACTTTACCTTTTATTATACCCCGGTTTTCCACTGAACTTAATCGACTTTCATCACTTCATCGTTGGAATGATCCGCACTCTCGCTTCTGTGAAACCCAGTTGCTAGTTTTGACTCTCTCTCCGCTTCCACGACGGCATTACCTCAAGAAACCGGCTTTCTGCGTCTATGACTAATAATTTTTAATTTTTAATAGATTCTCGGCGCCCCTTTGTCCCGTAAACAAAAAAGCCCTGCAGTAGGCAGGGCTAAACTGGGCATTTAGAGTTGTCAGCAGAGAGGGTATGACCCCCTCCCATGCCTCATCTAACCCGCTCTTAGAACGTGAAAGTAGTTCTCAGAGTACCAATGATGATGTCATCATTACGGTCATCTTGATTAGGATTTGTCACCCAAATCACGCCCGGAGTAACAGAAATGTTGTCCGAGAGCTGAAACTTGTAGAACCCTTCAACGTGATAGGAATCATCGTTGCGGAAGCTCCGCAAACTGCTTGCAGCTTCAAGTTTATCCAAGTAAGGCTCACGACCTACCACGAACCCTAGCAAGTTGCCTTCTTTCCCTAAATCAGGCAAAGCCAAGGTAACAGCGTAGTTCCAGATTCTCGCATCGCCGATGCCGAGAATGCGGGCATTGGTTAAACCAGCCCAGCCACCAAGGATAAATCTCGGGCTCAGTCGCAACGAAGCCTGAGCACCGTAGGAGTTGGTGACAACTTTGCGAGCACCGAAGCCGTCAAAACCCTCGCTCAAACCGTTGAGAGAATTAGCCACGCCGGTACCGGTGAAACCGCCGAGGTTGTCGATTCCATTTCCCAAACCGTTGTCAAAGCCAAAGTTACCTCGATTAAAGTAACCGTGGTTATAGTTGAAAGCAACTTGCAAGTTGCGTCCAGGAGTAAAAGTCAACTGACCCATCGCGGCGTAGTCGCCGTTCAACAAGCCAGCACCCTTAACCGGACTGGCTGCATTTGACGCCAAATAACCAAATGACAGAGAAGTTGGGCCGAACACGCCGCCCAGTAAGCCCCTGCCGCCAAAGGCATAGTCAAAGCCAATACCTGCGCCACCACCCAAACGGTAGATGGGGTTACGCTGTCCAAAGGCGCTCAGTGCTCCGTTGCCGCCGTCAAAGTCTTCAAAGTAAGGGTTGACAGTCGGCATAATGTCGTCCCAAACGCCAGCGTTGGCTATCAGGCTAACGTTGAGTCGCTGACCGACGGGGAACTTGTATAACAAGGTGTCGAGGGCAACAACGTTATCGGTTCTGCCGACTACGTTCCAAGTTTGAGTGCCTTCGCTTGTAGCACCAAGGTTGAAGTTGCGACCGTTGCCGACTTGAAGCCTGGTCAGCAGTAAGTCTCTGCCGGTGAAGCTAGTATTTAAATTCAGGCGCACCCGTTGTTGGAAGACAGCTTCGTTGTTGTCGCTGCCTAATCTTCTTTCGTCTCTGCCAAACAAGCCAACGTTGCCACCAAAGTCATCGCTGAGAGCGAAAATTGCTTCCCCAGTCAGCTTAGTAGTGGTGGAGAATTGGTTGGCTTCGAGTTCGGATGTCCGAGCTTCCAGAGCATCGACGCGACCGCGCAGGGTTGCCAGTTCCGCTGCAAATTCTTCTTGGAGCCGTTGGAGGGCTGCCAAGTCATCTCTCGTAGCGAAGTTGCCCGTGCCGCCTCTAATTAGCTCGCTCACTTTGTCTAAGCAAGCATTTAAACCGGCTGCGAATTCGTAGCGAGTCATTGCCCGGTTGCCGCGGAAAGTTCCGTCGGGATAACCGGCAATACAGCCGTAGCGCTCGACTAGGGATTGCAGTGCTTGGAAGGCCCAGTCTGTGGGCCGCACGTCGGAAAGTTGGGAAACAGAGGTAACTTGACCTTGAGTTTCGCCGCCGGCAGCACCTTCGCTGCTGTACTCGTTGAGCTGTTCTAATGTGGCGGCTGGGTTTTGCTCTTGTGGTGCGGCAGTTTGGGCTAAAGATTCAGCCGGTTGTGGCAAACTTTGTTCTGCCGACTCTGCCACTGCCGGGGCTGGAGTTTCTAATTGAACAGCACCGATTTGCTCTGGGAGAGCGGTAGCTGCCGGGGCTGGAATTTCTAGTTGGGCTGCCGGGGCAGAATTTTCTACTGGTTGAGCTACTGTTGGCTCAACTGCGGCTAAAGATTCACTTGTAGGTTGTGATGCCGCTTGGGGCTCTGCCTCAGCAGGGGCTGTGTTTGCTCCGACGATCGCACTTTCAGTTGCAGCCGTGGCCGAATCTTCAATCGCTGCATGGGTTTCGCTGCCAGCGACTGGGGAAATTTCTTCTACTGGCTCGGAGGCTGCAGTTGTTTCGGAAACAGCAGCTAAAGCATTTAGTTTCGCTTCGGAGGTTTCAGCGGTTTCAGCTTTTGCGACAGCCGGATTGACCGCATCAGCAGCCTGCTGAGCGTCTGCTGCCATCGCGCTCGAAGAAACTACTAGGGTAGCTCCTAAGACTGCTGGGCTGATTAGTAAGTAACTCCACAAAAATTTCGACATATTCACTCTCATCCTCACACCGATTACAGAGAAACTTTTCTAGTCTTCTATGTGGTCAGTCGTTGCTCAACTAGCATACTCTAAAAAGAGACCTAAAATTCACTTTTTCTTTGGATTCTTTTGGGCTGACCGAGTATATAGATGTGACTGACGGCTGCATAAAGCCTGTTTTTAAACCTTTACTCAACGGCGTCAAAACCATACCCGGTTTGGGCTGTGGATTGATTTGACTGCTGACACTAGACAGCGCCCGATCGCCTTATTTACTTTTTAGCACAGCACGCCCGACTCGTCTAGGCTGATTCGACTTTAACCTCCAAGCTGTGCCCGAGGACGCTAAAGACTTGGCGATGATCGAACAATTCTAACAAATCAGCGTTGATTTTGTTGTGAGCTGCTTCTTGCCGCAAAATTTTCATCGCTGCCTCTGTTCGCAGAGCTCGCTTGTAGGGGCGATCGCCTGCTGTCAGGGCGTCGTAAATATCGGCGATCGTCATCAATTGCGCTTGAATTGGAATTTCTGACTTGTTTAAACCTCGCGGATAGCCTGTACCGTCGAGTTTTTCGTGATGTCCGTAGGCAATGTCTGGAACATTTTTAAAATCTTTTGTCCAAGGAATTTGTTTGAGAAACTCGTAAGTGTGAGTTACATGAGATTCTATTTCAGAGCGTTCTTCCGGCGTCAGGTTGCCCCTCGACACCATCAATTGCAAGATCTCGTCTGGGTTCAGCAGGGGTTTCTTTGCCCCATCTATATCTCTGTAAGTTTGTCGAGAAATCTCTCGCAGTTGAGCTAGGGGTTCTGCTGCCAAAATGTGAGGCTCGTTTGCCTCTAGCAGCACTTCCCAGTATTCTGCTAATCTGGTTTTTGCCTCTGCTAGCTTAGTGTCTAGCTGTTCGATTTCCTGGCACTGAGCGCACTCTGGCTCCTGGGTCGGGTGTTTTCGGTAGGCTGAATGCTCCAGCAAGTATTTATATTTAGACTGGACGCATTCCATTTCCATTGTCCGTTGAGCTAAGCCAAAGCGATGGCGAATGATTTCTAGCTGTGCGGGGTAGAGCTTTTTCTGTTTGGTCAAAACTGCTTCGGGGACTCCAATTTTGCCAAAATCGTGCAGCAGGGCGGCGTAGCGAAGTTCTTGAATTTGGCGGTTGTTAAAGTAAATAGAGCGCAGTTCTCCGCTGTTGACGGTGTTTACTTCTTCTGAAAGGCGTACTGTGAGGGCTGCTACTCGTTCTGAATGGCCGTAGGTACAGGGGTCTCTAGCTTCTATGACTTGCACCGAGGCTTTGACGAAGCCCTCGAACAAATGTTCTATGCTGTCTTGGAGTTGATTGCGCTCGATCGAAATTGCTGCTTGAGAAGCGAGCGATCGAACTATCCTTTCTTCCCACTCCGAATACTGCTGCGTCGATTCCCAGGCATTGTTTGCTGTCAGCACCGTATCTGCCTTTGTTTTGCGGTTGATCAATTGCAGTACACCTATTGTCTCCCCCTGTCGGTTTTGCATCGGCAGTACCATTACCGAGCAAGTGCGGTAATCAATATCCCTGTCAAAACTGGTATCTAGCCGGTAGGGTACGCCCGGGGGTAAGTCGTAGGCATCAGACAGGTTCAAACTTAGACCTGTAATTGCCACGTATCCCGCCAAGCTTTTGTCTGTCAGTGGCAGGGCAAACTCTTTAAACGACAGTTTCGGTTTAGAAGCATTTTGGGCTACCTTGAACAGCAGCTTAGGTGTTTCGTCGCTGTGATCTACTAAGTAAACACTGCCAGCATCGCTGTAGGTGATTTCTCTACTTTTGGATAAAATTAAGTGTAACAAGTCGCCCAAATCTTGGGCGCTCGACAGAGCCGCGCCAATATCTAAAAGCTTTTCTATCAGATCGGTTTTTTCGGCAGCAGACTCGTTCTTGAACTCTGGCTTTTCAAATACGATCATGGTCGGATGATGGGGAATAGCCTTTTATACATTGAACGTTTGGTCTCTCGACTTTTTAGCACCCGATTCTAACCCCAAGTGGATTTTTTATTTGCGAGCTTTTATCTAGCGGGGACTCTTGTTGGGCCAGCGGGTACTTTTTTAATCTAGCGTAGAAGAAATCTCTTGGGCTAGCGCAAAGTCTTTCTCAGTTAAGCCTCCGGCATCATGAGTTGTCAAGTTAAGTGTAACTTTGTTATAGGAAATTTCTATGTCGGGGTGATGTGCAGCAGCTTCTGAGGGGGCGACCAACTTATTCACAAAGGCGATCGCTTCGATAAAATCTTTAAATAAACGGGTACAGCGCAGTTGTTTGCCTTCAACCGTCCAGCCTGACAATTGACTGGCGCGCTCTTGAATTTCAGTATTGTTAAGTAGCTCAGCCATATTTTTTTTCTTTGGGATTAGCAATGGCAGATTAACTGCCCACATGTAGAAACCCTGACCAAAAACTATCCGCTCTCACCAATAGCGTTTAGTCTCAAGTTTTAATACTTAAGATTTAACACTATTTGAGGTGAGAGCGGTCTAGCGGGTCTTCAGATTAGAACCTGACTGCCGGGAGAATCCCTAGCTCAGCCTGGTTCCCCGTGGAAGTCGTTTCCCGTTGGAGACGACGGCTGACTGCTAGTGAGCGGCCCCGGCGCACAGCCGGTAGTTTCCAATCTGATGACCCATGCGTTTACTACTTTCTATCATGGGCATCACCTCCAGGTTTAGCTAAATGGCTTTATATTGGAACGCACATCACCTAAATACAAGATTTAAGGTGATGATTTGTGCGCTAGCCATTGCCAGCGTTACCGAAAGAACTTGCGTTCTGAGTATCATTCCAGTAGTCACAATTATTAGAATAACACAAGGAATTAGAAGTGGGGGATGCAAATTGAGATTTTTGTGAGATCAGGGGAAATTACTGCAGCAGCAAGGTCTTCGATCGATCTCTACAGCAAGCGGACGATCGCAGTTTTAGCCATTTGTCTATATTTTCTTCAAAATCCGGGCTGTGCGGTTATCAGGTGCATTGCAAATCTGGCGGCGCGGAAAGGTCGATCGATTTCTTGCCATATAGATAGGATAGTTCACGAGATATAAAGACACAAGTTGTTCTAGCTACAGGCAGAGTTGGTTTTTGTACAAAATCAACTTTTTTTAGGGCGCTAATTCGATCGACTCCTGCAAACAAAAAGCTCCTGCCTGGTGGCGGGAGCTTTTTAACCATTAAGGGTAAAGCCTAAACTGCTTTATCTTACCCTTTTAAAATGTTGGAAATTTTGATATTTCGCGCTGATTACAGAGCGTTACCGCGAGGCAGAACTTCTTCAGGGAAGATGAAGTTTTCGTGGGGTTGGTCTGTCGGAGCCATCCAAGCACGAATGCCTTCATTAAGCAGAATGTTCTTAGTGTAGAACGTTTCAAACTCAGGATCTTCAGCAGCGCGTAATTCTTGTGATACGAAGTC